>JADGNS010000040.1 GCA_017883355.1 Candidatus Solibacter sp. | reverse complement strand
CCCGCGTATGTGGTGGATCTGGGTGGTGGCGCGCCGCCGGCCCGAGGTTGGGCCGCGGCAGATACAAGCCGCCCTGAATGTCCTGATGGCGCAGCACCTGCACGCAATTTATCCTTCCAGCTACAACGCCGCCTTCCGCAAGAAAGGGCTGGGACACCATCTGGAAGTGCGCGAGGGATCGGTCGGGCTCTCCGTGCTGCGCGAGCAATTCGGCCGCCCGCTCACCGTGATGATGGTGGCCGTGGGGCTGGTATTGCTGGCTGCCTGCGCCAATGTGGCCAACCTGCTATTGGCACGCGGGGCGGCGCGGCAGAAGGAAGTGGCGCTGCGCCTTTCCCTCGGCGCCACACGCGCGCGCCTGGCGCGCCAGGCGCTGACGGAGAGCATCCTGCTGGTGGCCGCCGGCGGCACGCTCGGCATCGGGCTGGCGGCGTGGGGACAGCGCGTGGTGGTCCAATTCCTGCCGGAGAGTTCCGGCAACCCGTTCGGCGCCGCTCTCGACACCACCGTGCTGCTCTTCACCCTGTGCATCGCCGGGCTATCCGCCCTGCTGTTCGGCGTGGGACCGGCTCTGCACTCCACCGCGGTGGATCCAGCGGCTGGGTTGCGCGCGGGCAACCTCGGGCGACCGGGCCGCCCCCTCCTGCGGCGCGCCCTGGTGGTGGCGCAGGTCGCCTTCAGCGTGGTGCTGGTTGGGCTGGCCGCGCTGTTCGGCCATAACCTCTTCGCCTTGCGCAGTGTGGACCTCGGCTTCCGTAACCAGAGCGTAGTTGCGATTACCGTGGACTTTCCGCGTGGAATGCGCTCGGACGTCCACACGCTCACGCGGCAGATCGCCGAGCAATTGCAGTCGCTGCCCGGGTTATCCTCGGTGAGCTACGGCTTTCCCGGACCCTTTCTGATGGGGACTGCCAGCGCCAGCATTCGCGTACCCGGCTCGGAGCGCACCGCGCACGAACCGGTCGACGTGGGCATCGCCTACATCGCGCCGCGCTACTTCGAAACCATCGGCACCCCGCTCGTCCTCGGTCGCGAACTGGAGCGCAACGACAAGGCCAGCGCCCGCAAAGTCGCCGTGGTCAACGAAGCCTTCGTCCGTGAATTCCTGCCCGGCGAAAAGCATCCCGACGCGCGCACCCTGAGTTTCGACGACAGCAAACCCGAGGGCGGCGAGCCCACCTTCATCGTGGGAGTAGTGCGCGACGTCCACCACGCCGGCATTCAAAAGCCCGCCAGGCCAACGATGTATGTCCCCATCGACCAGGTGCAGAACCCCAGTTGGCCCACCATCCTGGTGCGCACCAACGCGCCTCCCAATGCGTTGCTCGCGCCCATTTACCGGGAACTGCGCCGTCTCGGCCCCTCGGTCGCCATCGGCGACATCCGCACCCTCCGCCAGCAGATCGACGATTCCATCTACGAGCAGCGCATGCTGGCCGCGCTCGGCGCTTTCTTCGGCACCCTCGCCCTGGTGCTCGCTGCCGTCGGCCTCTACGGCGTGGTCGCCTACGGTACGGCGCGGCGCACCGCCGAAATCGGCCTGCGCATCGCCCTCGGCGCCCCGCGCGCTCAAGTGGTGTGGATGATCCTGCGCGATTCCCTTTTGCTGGTGGCGCTCGGCCTGGCGCTCGGCCTTCCCGCCGCGCTCGCCGGCGCCCGCGCGGTGGAATCCGTCCTCTTCGGCATACAGCCCGCCGACCCGTTCACCTTCGCGACCACCGCCGCACTTCTCGCCGCCATCGCCGCCGCCGCCGCATTCCTCCCCGCCCGCCGCGCCTCCCGCCTCGACCCCAGCCAGGTCCTGCGCAACGAGTAGGCGCGCGACGCCAACTCCGGCCTCGTTGCGCCGCGCGGCGCGCCGCGTTACTCTTGCGGCATGTTCCGATCCGTTTGCCTGATCGCTCTCTCCCTCTGCGCGATTGCTCCGGCGGCCGACTCGCCTCAGTGGCGCGGGCCCAATCGCGACGGCAAATCCACCGAAACCGGTTTACTCCAGCAGTGGCCCGCGGGCGGACCGCGCCTCGTCTGGAAGGTGCAGGGTCTCGGCGAAGGCTATTCCTCCTTCGCCGTGGTGGGCAATCGCCTATACACCCAGGGCCAGCGCGGTGAGCAGGAGTTCGTCCTGGCTCTCGATATTGCCACCGGCAAGCAACTCTGGAAGACACCCACCGGCCGTGCCTTCGGCAATGACAAAGGCGACGGCCCCCGCGGCACGCCTACGGTGGACGGCAACCGCCTCTACGCGGTGGCCGGCGACGGCACGCTGGTCTGCCTGGAGACGGACACCGGCAAGCGCGTTTGGGGAACCAACTTCGTCGCCGAATTCAAAGGGCGCGAGCCGAGGTGGGGATACAGCGAATCGACCCTCGTTGATGGCGACCGCGTGATCGTCACTCCCGGTGGACCCGGCGCGTCCATCGTAGCGCTAAACAAAGCCACCGGCGCGGTCATCTGGAAGTCGCAGAGCGATGGCGCGGGCTACTCCTCGGCCGTTCCGTTCGATGCCGGCGCAACCCGCGGACTGGCCATTCTCACCGCCAGCGCCGCCGTCGGGCTAAATATGAAAAACGGCGAATTGCTATGGCGCTATGCCAATGTCGCCAACCGCACCGCCAATATCGCCACGCCCATTATCGATAAAGACCACGTCTTCGTTTCCACCGACTACGGCACCGGTTGCGCCCTCTTGAAACTCACCCCGCAAGGCGGCTCGGTGCAGGCGTCCGAGGTCTATTTCAATAAGGACATGCGTAACCACTACACCACCAGCGTGCTGGTGGGCGACTACCTGTACGGCTACTCCAGCAGCATCCTCACCGCCATGGAGTGGACCACCGGCAAAGTGGCGTGGCGCGACCGCAGCGTCGGTAAGGGCAACTGCACCTACGCCGACCAGCGCCTCTATTGCATGGGCGAAGACGGCGCCGTCGGGTTGATCGAGCCCACGCCGAAAGCCTACACGGAGAAATCGCGGTTCGAAATCCCGCGCGGATCGCTGCCGACGTGGACTCCGCCGGTGGTCGCCAACGGCCGGCTCTACCTGCGCGAGCAGGACAACCTCTACAGCTACGACATAAAACGATGAAACGCCCGCTCGTGTTTTTTTGCGCCGCCTGCGCCTGCCTCCTGCTGGCCAGCGACCCCGCCGCACACGACTGGCCCATGTGGGGCGGCACCGCGGACCGCAACATGGTCTCTTCCATGAGCGGCGCCCCGGCCACGTGGGACGTCCAAACCGGGAAGAACGTGAGGTGGGTGGCGAAGCTGGGCTCGCAGACCTATGGCAACCCCGTGGTGTCGGGCGGACAAATCTACGTCGGCACCAACAACGAACCGGCGCGCAACCCCGCCGAAGCCGGCGACCGCGGCGTGCTGATGTGCTTCCGCGAATCCGACGGCGTCTTCCTGTGGCAGCACACCAACCCGAAGCTGGCGAAAGGCCCGGCCCAGGATTGGCCCGACATCGGCGCCTGCTCCTCGCCATTGGTGGAAGCCGACCGGCTGTACTACGTGACCAACCGCTGCGAGCTCGTCTGCCTGGACACGCACGGTGACGGCAAAGGCAATGCCAAGGTCGTCTGGAAGTTCGACATAATCAAGCAACTCGGCGTGTCGCCGCGCAATCAGTCGAACTCGTCGCCGGTCGCTTTCGGCGATCTGGTGATCGTGGGCACGGCCAACGGCCAGGATGAGAATCGCGAGCGCGTGCCCGCGCCGAAAGCGCCTTCCATGATCGCCGTCGACAAGAAAACCGGCAAGCTGGCCTGGCAGGTGAACAGCGTCGGCGACAAAATCCTCGACGGCCAGTGGTCGTCACCGGCGGCGGCCATGGTGGGCGGCACGGCCCAGGTGGCGATCGGCGAGGGCGATGGCTGGGTGCGCTCCTACGAGGCACTCTCCGGCAAGAAGCTCTGGGAGTTCGACACCAACCCCAAGAACGCGGTGTGGCCCAAGACGCGCAATGAGATCATTGCCACGCCCGTGATCTGGCAGGACAAGGTGTACATTGCCAACGGTCAGGATCCCGAAGCCGGCGCGGGACCGGCCCACCTCTACGCCATCGACGCCACCAAACGCGGCGACATCACCACCAGCGGCCGTGTCTGGGACTACGCCAAGGTGTCGCGCACCATCTCTAACGTCGCCATCGATAACGGCCTGCTGTTCATCGCCGATTTAGCGGGCTTCCTGCACTGCCTCGATGTCCGCACCGGCAAACCGTACTGGACCCACGACGTGCTGTCCAAGGTCTGGGCCTCGCCCATGGTGATCGCTGGCAAGGTCTACCTGGGCGACGAGGACGGCGACGTGTTCGTGTTGGAAGCGGCGAAAGAGAAGAAGCTGATCTTCCAGACCAGCATGGGGAGTAACGTCTACTCCACTGTAGTGCCGGCCAACGGAACGTTGTTCGTGACCAACCGCAACCAGCTCTTCGCGCTCGCGGCGAAGCCATGAGCGCCCGGTGGCATAAGGCTCCGCCTTGTGCAAGGTGGGACAGGCTTCAGCCTGTCAAATCCGAGCGAAGCTCGGACGGCATTTCCCTCCTCACCGCCGCCGCCCTCCTCTGCGCCGCCGCCCTCCTCAGCGCCGCCGCCCTCCTCACCGCCTCTCCGCCCGCCGACGAGTGGCCCCAATTTCGCGGCAATCCCCAGCTCACCGGAGTCGCCGCCGGACCGGTCCCGGCGACACTGAAGCTGCTCTGGACCCTCGATGCCGGCGAATCCATCGAATCGTCCGCCGCCATTGCCGCCGGCACGGTATACGTCGGGTCGCAATCCAAGGATCTGCTGGCCATCGACATCGCAACCGGCAAACTGCGCTGGAAATACCGCGCCACCGATAGCATCGGCGAATCCTCCCCCGCCGTCGCCGATGGCGCGGTCTACGTGGGCGATCTCGCGGGCGTGCTGCACGCCGTGAACGCGGCTACCGGCAAGCCGTTGTGGACCTTCAAAACCGATGCGGAGATCAAATCGTCACCCGTCGTCGTGGGCGACCGCGTCTTGATCGGCTCTTACGACAGCAACCTCTACGCGCTCTCCCGCAGCGACGGTAAGTTGCTATGGAAAGCCGAAACCGCCAGCTACGTACATGCCACGCCCGCGATTTCCGCCGGCATCGCGTGGGTGGCCGGTTGCGACGAAATCTTTCACGGCATACGCATCTCTGACGGCCGCGAGACGGTGCAATTTCCCTCCGGCGGCTATACCGGCGCCTCCCCCGTGCGCATCGGCGATTGGGCTTACTACGGCACGCTCGCCAATGAAGTGATCGGCGCCGACGTGCGGCGCCGGCGCATCGTCTGGCGCTACCCCAGCGCGTTCCCGTTCTACTCCTCGGCCGCCGTCGCTGGGGATCGATTGGTGGTGGGCGGCCGCGACAAGAAGGTCCACTGCCTGAATCTGAAAACCGGGAAGGCCATCTGGACGTTCGCCACCCGCGCCCGCGTGGAATCGTCTCCGGCCATCTCCGGCGATCGCGTCTACGTGGGCTCCAACGACGGCCACTTCTACGTGCTCGATCTGGCGTCCGGAAAAAAGCTCTGGGATTTCGAAGCCGGCGCCCCGCTCTCCGCCTCCCCCGCCATCGCCGCCGGCCGCATCGTCATCGGCGCGCAGGACGGCCGCCTCTACTGCTTCGGGTCTATATAAACAGACTTGCAGGAGGAGCGCTCCCTAACGGTCGCGCCTCGGATTGGAGGTCGTGTCTCCTATCGGAGCCGCGCGCGTCAGCAAGCGGTTTCCCTCGACGTGTGTCCCACGCTGGTGCGCGAGCGCCACGCCTCGCATGCCTCGAGCTCTCCCCGCCTTCAATCCGCCGCGATGCGGAATGCCGCCATCTCCACTTCATTACGCACCAGCAGCAAGCCGTCGCTGATCGCGGGGATATTCCAAGTCTTACCTTGCAGCGCGTTGAAGCGCGCCACTTCCTGGAGTTTCTCCGGCGTGGCACGCACCAGCACTACGTCGCCTTCCTCGGTCAGCACCACCAGGTGGCCGGACGCCAGCAGCAACTGTCCGTAACCGTAGCGGCCGCCCTTCCACTTGCGCTCGCCGGACTCCACATCCACGCACGCCAGAATCCCTTCATCCAACCCGTAGAGATAGCCTTCGTAGAGGACCGCGCTGTTGAACTTATTGCTCATGCGATGGTTGGACCAGACGACGCGCGTCTGGAAACCCTCGCCCCGCGGCGTCAATTCCAACACGGTGGCGCCGTGTCCATAGCCGGAGGAAAGGTAAACCCGGTCAGCCGCCACCGCAATCGGCTGGGCGGCATTGATGCCCTGCTGGGTGACCCACGGATACTCCCACAAAAGCCCGCCGTCTTCCACCGCAAGACCCACCGCGCGTTTGGCGGTGATCACCAGCAACTGGCGCCGCCCGCTAACCGTGGCCAGCATTGGTGAAGCGTACGCCGCGTGGTCGTCCAGCGATCCCCAAACGCGCTTGCCGGAGAGCTTGTCGTACGCCACCACCGAATTGCCATGCGCCCCGCCCGGCGTCACGATCACCTTGCCGTCCACCACCAGCGGCGATGCCGACATCCCCCAATGGATGTTGGCCGCGCCGTTGTCGGCCAGAATGTTCTTGTTCCACACGAGCCTTCCGCTGGCCGCTTCCAGACAGCGTAGTTCGCCCTCCGCGCCCAACGCGTAAACGCGCCCATCGTCCCACACCGGTGTCGCGCGCGGTCCGTTACCGCCCAGGACTTCCTCGAACCGCGCTTTCCAGGAGTTCGTCCAGCGTTCGCGGCCGGTGCGCACGTCGTAGGCGGCTACCACCTCGTTGCCGCGCCGCTGCTCGATGGTGAACGCAAGGCCGTTGGCCACGGTGAATGAGGCATAGCCGCCGCCCACCGGCTGCTTCCATACCTGGTGGAGCCCGCCGGTGGGCCAGTCCGTCAGAATCGGCTTCTGGTCGTAATGGCCCAGCCTGCCGGGGCCGAGGAAGTCGGCCCAATAGGTGGAGCCGGTAGCCGGCGCCGATACGGGCACCGCTTGGGACGACGCCGATGGTGCGGGCGGTGCGGGTTCGACGAGTGCCGGGGCCGCCGCCTGGGATGCCGCGCGATGCGCTTCCAGTTGCCGGTATTGCCGCTCCCCGCCCTGGAAAGAGAAGAGCGGCCGGCTGCCGCCGCTCAATTCCATGTGCAGGCCGTAAAACAGGAACAGATGCGCCACGCCAACCATCAGGATGGCGAGCGAGCCCAGGATCTTGCGAAACACCGAGGTGCCCTGGCGCAGCCAAAGCAGGATGAGGCCCACCGGAGGTAACACCAGCGAGGCCGCCAGTATCACGATCGGCTTTTGAGAGAACCGCATCGGCTACTTCTTACGGTTCTTAGACTTCGTCTGCAGCAGGATCGGCGTCCCGATGAAGCCAAACTTCTTGCGCATCTGATTCACCAGATAACGCTCGTGCGAAAAATGCAGCGCCGGACCCTTGTCGGTGAATACCGCGAAGGAAGGCGGACGGATGGAGTGCTGGGTGATGTAGTAGATCTTGCGCTCTTCGAAATGCAGGTTGGCCACGAAGCGGTTGAGTTCGCCGGTGGTGATGCGCCGCGAAGCCGAATCGTATACTTCGCGAATCAACTTGAACAGCTTGCCCACTCCCGCGCCCGTCTCCGCCGAAAGGAACACGATGGGCGCGTAGTCCAGAAACTTGAATTCGTCGCGGATCTTCTGTTCGAACTCGTTCTTCTTCTGGCCGGACTGGCCCTTCATCTCGTCCCACTTGTTGACGCACACGATGAGCGCGCGCCCGCCCTCATGGGCGTAGCCGGCGATCGTGGTGTCCAGTGTCACTACGCCCTCGGTAGCGTCCAGCATGAGCAGTACCACGTGGGCCATGCGGATGTGGCGGCGCGCCATGACGACGCTCATCTTCTCCGCCATGTCGCGCGTCTTTCCCTTGCGGCGGATGCCGGCGGTGTCGATGAAGATATACTCCGTGCCCTGGTGAATCACGGCCTGGTCCACCGAATCGCGCGTGGTTCCGGCAATCGGCGAAACGATGGCCCGTTCTTCGCCCGTGAGCGCGTTCAGCAGGGTCGATTTGCCCACGTTGGGGCGGCCGATGATCGCCACCTTGATGCCCGCCGGGGCGGGCGGGTCCTCCACCGGCGCCTCGCCGCGCGCAAAGGTTTCCGTCACGCGGTCGAGCAGCGCGTCCACGCCGATGCCGTGCTCCGCCGATACCGGGAACACATCGGCAATGCCGAGTCCGAAGAACTCATTGGTCAGGCCGTCGCGGATCTGCGAGTCGATCTTGTTGACGGCCAGGGAGACGGGCTTACCCAGGCGTTTGAGCATCAGCGCGAGGTCGCGATCGCTGCCGGTGATTTCGGCGCGGCCGTCCACCAGGAAGATGATGTGGTCGGCGCCTTTCAGCGCGAACTCGGCCTGGCGGAGGATCTGCCCGGGGATGTACTCGTGGTCGTGCACCACGATGCCGCCGGTATCGATCACTTCGAAGCGCCGGCCGTCGTGTTCGGCAGTCCCATGTATACGGTCGCGCGTGATGCCGGATTCGTCCCCGACGATGGAGCGCCGTTGTCCTGTGATGCGGTTGAAAAGAGTGGACTTTCCTACGTTGGGCCTGCCCACGACGACTACCGTGGGAATGGCATTGGACATGATCCTCCATGATAGCAGGCGCGCCAAGCGCACTATAATCCTGTGTGTGGCTTCACGGTTGAGGCCCACCTAACTCAAATGCCGGCCAAGGCCGGACGCAGTCGCCATTCGCCGCATGCTACATTTTGGAATTGAAACACTACCCCGCCTTTCTCGATCTGAAAGACCGTCCGGTGCTGGTGGTGGGCGCCGGTAAGGTCGCGTTGCGCAAGACCCGCGGATTGCTGGAAGCGCTCGCGCGCATCACCGTGGTCGCTCCGGAATGCGAGCCCGAATTCGAAGAACTGCCGGTGCGCCTCGTGCGGCGGCGCTTCCGCGCTTCGGACCTGGCAAACGTACTGCTGGTTTTCGCCGCCACGGACGACCGCCTGACCAACCACCGCATCGCCATCGCCGCCAAGGGCAAGGGAATCTTCGCCAACATCGCCGATTGCGCCGCGGAGTGCGGCTTCCTGGTGCCTGCCCGCGTGCATCGCGGCGAGGTGCAGATCGCCATTTCCACCGGCGGGGAAAGCCCGCGCCTCTCCGCGGAATTACGCAAGAAACTGGAAGAAGTTCTATAGATCGCAGTATGGCGAACCCTAACCGAAGGCTCCTCCGCTTCTCCTGGAATTGCCCGCCCGCTTTCGGCCTCGCCGAGCTACCTTGCTAAACTGAGTTGGTGCTTTTTGCCCAACTGGCGCTCACCCTGCTCTCCCTGATCGTATGCGCCTTTGCCCCCGGTTTTTTCCTGGTTCGCCGCCTGCGCTGGAATCCCATGGAGAAGCTCTGTGGCGCCGTGGGGCTTTCCCTGATTCTTGTATGGCTGGCGGCCTGGGCGCTCTACCTGGTCGCGCCCGGCGCCGGGACCCTGGGTGCGGTGGCGATCACCGGCGGATCCGCCGTTCTGCTCGCCCTGGCGTGGCCCGACGTGCGCAAATTGTTTGGCGCCGCCCGCGTGCCCCATACCGCCGCCGCGTTCGGCTTCCTCCTGCTCTGGACCCTGGTCATGCTGGCCACCATCCGCCACTACTCCGGCGCCGGCTGGACCGGCGACTGGCTGGAACATTTTCAGCGCTCTCTGGTCTTCCTGCATCACCTGCCCAAGGACATCGAGATCTTCGGCGGATACCGGATTCCCTCCCGGCCGCCCATGGCACATCTCATCACCTCACTCATGATGGCGCAGACCCAGGACCGCTTCGAGATCTTCCAAGTCGTCTTCTCCTTCCTGAGCCTGTTGGTGTTCCTGCCATGCTGCCTCGTCCTGCCGCTGTTGGCGCGCCCGTGGAAATCCGGCGTGCTGCCCCTGGCCGGTATTTTCGCCATGAGCCCGCTGGTCATGGTCAACGCCACCTACACAGGCACTAAACCACTGGCCGCATTCTTCGTGGTGTTGGCGGTGGCGTTCTACCTCCGCGCGTGGATGAAGCAGGACCGCGTCCGCATGAGCGCCGCCTTTCTGGCAATCGCCGGCGGCATCCTGGCGCACTACTCCGCCGTGCCCTACGCCCTCTTCCTCGCGCTCCACTACCTCGTAGCGGTGTTCCCCTCGCGCCGCGATCGCTGGAAGGAACTCGCCTCTCTGGCGGTCGCCGCGTCGCTGCCTCTGCTCGCCTGGTTCGGCTGGTGCCTCGCCGCGTACGGCATGCACGGGACCCTGGCGGCCGCCGCCAACACTTCGGTGGCCTACGGGCAGACGTACCAGGAAAGCTACCTGGTGAAATCCATCGCCAACCTGTTCGACGCCATCGTGCCCCACGTACTCCGCGATTCGGCGCTGGTGCATGCCTGGCTGCAACCAAACACCTTGGGCTATATCCGCGACAATGCGTTCGTGGTCTACCAGACCAGCCTGATCTTCACCATGGGCTCGCTCGGCGGGCCGCTGGTCGTCTGGTTCCTGTTTCGCGCGCTGCGCCGCGGCCGCGGGCCCGCTCGCACGTTCTGGCTGGCCCTCATCCCGTTCTCCGTGGCCGCATGCTTCGCCCTGGTGGGCGAGCGCGACCGTTTCGGAGTCGCCCACATCACGCTCTTCTCCCTGCTGGTGATCGGTCTCGCGTTCCTCGCCGCGAATTTCACCACGCGCCGCGTGGTTTCTCTCCTGATCGTCGCCGGCTGCGTGATTGATTTCTCGCTCGGGGTGTTTCTGCAGGCGCGCGTGGAGCACCTGGAAAACACCGCTCGGCAGACCGCATTCCCGCGCATCATGGTGGGCACCGTCAGGATGGACCTGGCCCCCGCAGGCCCGGATGCACTCTCCCGCACCGCGGGCAACAACTGGTTTCGTAAACACCAATACAAGCTCGCCGAGCAGTGGCTTGCCTCGCTCGTGCGCTCCAATCCGCAAGGACGCGCGCTCGAACCCGGACAGGCTGCGGCGCGCGACGCGCTCCAGCAGGTCGTACGCCAGGACGAAACGATGTGGGGTGGCTGGTACCAACGCAATGCGGGCGAGATCGTCTTCCTCGGCGATCACTTCGGCGACAGCGACTGGACCAGTGCGCTGCTCGCGCTCGGCTGCATCGGCCTGGCGTGGAAGATGGCTCGCTACGCACCGCCCCCGGTTGCCGCCGCTGCTCCCTTCCTATCCAAACCGCCGCGTTCTAAACAGAAACGATCCTGAAGAAGAAGGTCAACTAACATGGACAGGCCGTCCCCGCCGGGCCAGCCTTCCTCCACGACCTCGGCGGCCATCCCGGCGTCCAATCCCCTGCGCGCTGGAATTCTCGCCCTCATCGGCCTTTCCGCCTACGCCGCAGCCCCGATATACCAACGCGATAGCGTGCCCTCCGCCATGAACAACGACGTTGCCGAGGAAGCTCTACCTATGCGAGGGCAGGTTCACTTCTGCTCCGTGTCTTCCTTATGGCCGCGGCGTGAAGACGACGTACTTTCCGCTGCGCAGCACAGGCTGATAGCTGGAGAACAGCGCGCGCATGACGGGGCCGGGGAAGCGGATTCGCGGCGAGGGTTGCAACGGCTCGTCGGATGTCCAATCCATCTGAATTACCGCGTACTGCCGCCCAGAGATTAACTGCGCTACCTGCTCCTGCGAGATCTTACCGGTGCGCATTAACATGTCCACGGAAAAGGGGTCGTAAGTCACGGGCGTACCGGCGGCATAGCACAATAGCAGGGTTTCGCAGAGCGCCGGACCGGGCCGTGCCTTGATGAAATTGCTCACGCCGGTGAATTCGGCCTCGGCCATTGCCGTCTCCTTCGGATTGTGGCCCAGGTCAGCGGGAACGCGCCGTGTCAGCACCACCATCGTCGTCAGAAAGAAAGGGACAATCAGCATGACTGTCATCGCGGTACGCGGCCAGCGTGTGCCCTCGATGGCTTGAGGGAAACCCGGAAGCGCCAGGCCGGCGATGATGGCCGTGAGAATCATGGCGTCAAACATGTGGTTCGTGCCCGTGCCCGCTCCCCCGCAATAAACCGCCCCCGCGACATGTGCAATCGGGAATCCCCAGAACAGAAAACCAGTGGAAGTGATCCTGGGAACACGCAACATCCAGATGATCGCTGTGAGGAACGCTCCCTGCGCGAAGTACAGATACGCCCCGACGCTCCCCCAGATGTCGTTGACGTAGTAAGCGCGCGGGCTCATCAGATGGTCGAAAAAATACCGCCCGTCCACCGCCAGCGTCAGCACCAACAGGATTCCGCACGCCGCCACGGCCGTACCCAGCCAGATCGCAAAACGCTTTCGGGACGCCAGGAAGAGCTGG
>JADGNS010000682.1 GCA_017883355.1 Candidatus Solibacter sp. | reverse complement strand
CGTCTACGTCATCGGTGGCGGAACTGGAATCGTTACCGTCGTACCGGTGGGCGAACGGACTCCCGCCGAGTGGTTCGTGACTTCCGGTACCCCTGCCACCCCAGCCAAGGTGCTGCCGGTCTGCTTCGGAGGAGGCGCGCCGGTCGACCTGGCCGTAGCGTTCGCCCAATCGCTCCGGCCCTTTCAGCCGAACACCGTTGCCGCCGGTCTCTCTCAAGTGGTGCCTGCCTCCGGGCCATGCTCCTTCGAGTTCAGCTTTTTTGGGTACAGCGACGATTCTGGAGCTCTGGCGGAAATCTTCTGGCTCGACCAAAAATCCACACTGCTGCGGACTGACTCGCTGCCTTTCCAGGCGCAGCCCGCCACCGATGCCTTTGTCCTGAAGCGCCGCGACTTCACTCCGGCCGCTCCGCTCATTCTCCACCGCGCCCACTTCAATTCTCCGGACGGCGCGGCCCAGGCGGAGGTGCGCTTCTCCGCGCCGCCTTTCACCACGGTGCTCATGGGGCAGGTCTCCCTGATGGGGACCCCCGAAGCCCTCACCAACGGCGATCTTCAACTGCTTCAGAATGGCCTGCCTGCCGGTTGGACTCTGACCACGCAATCCTCGCGGGGAGTCTCGTTGAGTCCCATCGACGGCGGGATGCGCTTGCTCAATTTCAGCGCCGGTAATGCCGAACTCGTGCAATCCACTGCCATTGGGGCCAGCCAGCAGTATGTCTGGGAGCTGAAAGGGTCCCCTAAACTCTCTCCGGCCCAGCCGCCGCCTGCCGCGGAGCTGCGCTGGCTGAAAGCCGATGGATCCCCTGCTGGCCCCTCGACCCTGCTGCCGCTCGATGCCGCCGGGTTTCTTCGATACCCCGCGTCTGGAACAACGCCGGCCGGCACCACTACAGTGGAGATTCATCTGAAAACGCCGCCCGGTACGGGTCTCGATATCTACCAGGTTTCGCTACAGACTCCGCAAACCGCAACCGTGCCTCTGAGCTTCATCTCTCAGGCGCCTGGCGAGCTTCGCGTATCGCGTTCCCTGGTGACCTATGACGTCGTTCCGGTGCCTCCCCCGCCGGTACCCTCCCAGGGACTGGCGACACCTACCGCTCCCGGCGCCAAGCCTGGCGACCCTCCCTGCACCGCCTGGTGTTCCTGCTGCGGGGACGATCAGCCGATTACGCAACCGAAATCGAACATAACCGCCGCCGGGCGGCCCATGACGACAGGTCTCTGCCGGGTTTGCGGGTCCCCGCTGGCGCGTCCCGGAGGGCCGCTCGCCGCCGGCGCGCCGCTCCTCCACTTGCCCATCCTCGCACCCCACCGTACGGTGGCCGGCCGGCCCGCGTTTCTGCGGCCGTCCACTCCCCTGCCCCCGCTCACGGCCTTGGCCGGTATCCGCGAAGGCCGCCTTCGACAACTCGCCGAGGTCGGTATTTCTTCCCTCGAACACCTGGCGGACGCCCCACCCGATCTCGTCGCCAAAGCGATGAGGGGCATCTCCCTCAAGCACGCCACCGGTTTTATTGAAAGAGCGAGAGAACTGGTTGCCTCGCACAGAGGCTCCTCGGGGACCACGAGGATTGATCCAGCGCCTCCCCCATCGGCGCCTGTTACGGATTCGCAAAAGGAGAATTAATATGGCTACCGAGTCTCAAATCGACGCCCTCGTCGATCAGTCAAAAATCATTCTGGTCGGGACCGTCCTCAGACTGGGCGCAAGCACGGTATCCACCTATAGCCCCACAAGCCACACGGTGATCGTGAAAGTGAACCAGGTGATTCACGCGCCCGAAGCGCTGGGCGATCTCACGGGCCAGCGGGTCACGGTCGAACTGACTACCAGTCCCGGATTGGCGGTTGGACAACAGGCGGCCTTCTTCGCCAACGGTTTAGTCTATGCCGACAGCCTGGTGGTTCAGGAGGTGGGCCGTCTCGATGCCCCCGCCGGCCCCGCCGCCCGCCAGGCTCAGGTGGCGGAGATCGCCGCGTCCGTCAGTCGTACGCCGGACCGGCACATCCAGCGGCGGCTGCAAACCGCCGACGTCGTCGTCACCGGCAAGATCGTCTCATCGCGAAAAGTGCCCCGTCCGCAGGGACAGCCGATCAGTGAGCACGACGCCGACTGGCGGGAAGCGGTGATCGACGTCCAGGGCGTGGAAAGCGGCCTTCCCATGAAGCAGGTGGTGCTGTTCTTTCCTGCCAGCCGCGACATTCGTTGGCGGCAGGCCCCCAAATTCTCCGTCGGTCAGGAAGGCGTCTGGATCTTGCACCAGCACGCCACCAGGGAATTGTCGGCTCCCGGATACACCGCCCTCCAGCCTTCCGACTTCCACCCCAAATCGAGCCGCGCCCACATGCGAGCCCTAATCCAAGGGAGGAAATAGCCATGATCAAAGTCGTCAACATGATCCCCGCTTCCCTCAGCGCTGAAATCAACCAGGACAGCGAGCCCAATCTCAGCGTCGATCCCGCGAACCCGCTGCATATGGCCGCGAGTGCCTTCACGCCGGATCCCGCCGGCACCGCCAAGGCGCCGATCTTTGTGTCGCAGGACGGAGGGGATACCTGGCAGCTCAACGCCACCGTACCTCACGGCAACACAGTCTCGGGAACCGGAGACATCACCCTCCGCTTTGCCACCAAGGGCAGCACCTTGTATACCACCGACCTTCGCGGCGATGTCGCGCCTCCCAATACCCGCCTGGACGTTCTCCGCGCCGCCAACTTCGCCGCGGCAACTTTGATGACCCAGATCGAGAGCCGGCCGGGCGTGGACCAGCCTTGGCTTCAGGCCGCTACCGTCGCCGGAGGCGCCGCCTCGGGCAAAGATCGGGTCTATGTGGGCAACAACGATCTGGGCGCTCCGGGCGGCAAGACCGCGACCATCGATCTGTCGCTGGATGCCAAGGCGGCCACACCCGCTTTCTCGCAGGTGCGCCTGGAAAAGCGCAGCACCGGAACCGCCGGCCAGGACGGCTTTCAAATTCGCACCGCCATCCATTCCTCGGGAGTCATTTACGCGGTGTTCTACGGCTGGCGCGCCTCCAATAACACTACTGGGATTGTAACCGCCGATGTGGTCGTGGTTCGCGACGATACCTGGGGAACGGGCGCCAGTCCATTTACCGCGCTCACCGACAGCGCCGATCACCTGGCGGGTTTGCGGGTCATCAAGAATGTCACTCTTTCCGTCAGCGGGCAAGTGGGGCAGAACCGGCTTGGCGGCGACCTTGCCATCGCCGTCGATCCAAACGACAAAAACACGGTCTACCTGGTCTTTGGCGACCAGGCGGGCTCCACAGCCACTCTGCACGTCCGCCGTTCCACCGACGCCGGCGCCACCTGGAGCGCCGATTTACTCACCGAAAAGTTGGCTGTCTGTCCGGGCGTGGCGATCAACAGTTCCAGTGAAATTGGCTTGTTGTACCAGCAGGTGACCGGTGCGGGCGCCAGTCAGCGGTGGCAGACCCATTACCGGCAGACCAGCGACGGAACCACCTGGAGCGATGCCATTCTGGCCAACACGCCGGCCGCCCAGCCCGTCACTCAGGGCCAGCCCTACCTTGGCGACTACGCGTATCTCACCGCCGCCGGAACCGACTTCTACGGCGTTTTCTGCGCCAACAACACGCCGGACAACGCCAACTTCCCGAGTGGCGTGACGTTCCAGCGGAAAGCCAACTTCACGACCAAGAAGCTGTTGAACAACGCCGGAACCGGAAATGTCGCGATTTCCATTGATCCCTTCTTCGTCAAAGTGACTCCGGACGGCACGCCCGCTCCCCCGCTCGAGACCAGCACCTATACCCAGACCGCGCGGCCCGGCGCCCGCGCCCCCCATGTGGGCTTGCCCGACGGCCGCTCGACCCTCGATCTGTTCGGGCGCGGCTTTACGCTGCTTCGATTGGGTTCCGATGCCCCTTCCGGGGAGGGGATGTTGCGGGCCGCGACGCAGGCCGGCGTCCCGATTCGGGCCGTCTTGCTCGACCG
>JADGNS010000681.1 GCA_017883355.1 Candidatus Solibacter sp. | reverse complement strand
CCCGTGGCATGAGCTCTGCGCTTGTCTCTGCGCTCTCTGCGCCTCTGCGTTGAAAGTACCCTTCCAACTCTACAAAATCTCGAAATCCGCCGTCCGGATCGCGAAAGCGCCGGTGGAATCGAGCGCCTTCAGTTCCAACCGGTACGCACCGGGAGCCAGCCCTTCAGTCGGCAGACGCAAGCCGGCGGGCACCAGCGGACTGCCCGCTTTCACAAAATTATCCACCAGCACGTTGCCGGTATCCTGCTTCACCTCCAGCGTCTTGCCATCCAGGATGCGCATCTGCACCGCCACCTTGGGCTTCGTCTCTCCCACCAGCGCCGGATCGTAGACCTCGAAGTACATCCCGATCTTATCCGCCGCTTTGAACTGCGAGTAGCCGGTCGGCGTGAACTGGTAGGCCCCGGCCACCAGCGGCGACCGCCCTTCCAGCAGCACCGAATCCAGATTCGCGTCCGAATCCGTCGTCTTGGTAAACACCTTGCTGAAGGCGATCCCGCTCACCGCGAAATCGCTCGCCTCGTATGCATTGATGACCAGCGGCGATTCCAGCTTGCCGAAACTCCCGTCGCCGGAATCGAACACTACCTTCAGGCTGTAGACACCCACCGCCACGTCGAACTGGTTCTCGTAGTGCATCGGCTTCTCCTTGAAGCCCTGCACTTCCTTCTGGTTTTCGAAATCCAGCTTGACCGCATCGCTGAAACGCGCCGCCACGCTGCCATCCTGCTTGTAGGCGATGCCCAGCACATTCACGCCCCCGTGCATCTTGCCCTTCACCTTTTCGAACTTGATGGCTTCCGACGGAACCTCGACGGCCACCGATACGCGCGCCGTGTTCGCCCCCGTATAGAAGAACGGTGCACGCATCGACGCCGCGATCGTGCCGGCCGCCGGCGCCAACGCTCGGCTCTCCAGCGTCTTTTCGATCGGGTTGCCCGCCAGCGCGTCGCGCGATCTCACGTTGCAGTAGCCCGCCCGCGAACGCACCGTGGTGCCGCCCTTATCCACTTTGACCTTCAACGTGTGGCAACTGCCGTCCGCCGACTCCGGCGGCGTGTAGCCCACAATGTAGAACTGATTCTGCTCCTTGCCGATCTTCTGCATGCCGCCGACCATGTCGTTCGTGTTGTTGATCACGAAGCCTCCGGTGCCTTCCGCCAGCAGGTACATGACCTGCTGATTGTCGGTGGCGCCGTGCGGAAACTCCGGAATGCTCAGGCGCGACGGATTGTTGTAGGGATTGTTCCGATTGTAAGGACTGTTGGGATTGTTGGGATCGTTGGGATTATTGTATCCGTTGTTGTTTCGACCATTGTTATTGTTGTTGTTGTTATTGTTGACGCCGGTACCCGGATTGCCCGGGTTACCCGGGTTGCCCGGAGTCCCGCGCGTGACGCCGCCACCCGGCGTCCCCGTGGTGCCCCCGGCCGGACTGCCGCCCGGAGTGCCGCGCGTGACGCCGCCGCCGCCGGGCGCTCCCCCCGTATTGCCGCCGGCGGCGCCGCCGGGGCTGCCACCGGTACTGCCGCCGCCTCGCCCGCCCTGCTGCTCCCACTCGGTAGCCGAAACCAGGAACGAAGCAATCCGCAGCACAGGCGAAGCCGCCAGCGCGATCCCGCTGGAGCGCAGCGCGACCCCCGGAAACGCCGGCGGGTATTCCAGCGCCGCGCGCCCGCGTCCTCCCAGTCCCGGGTTGGAGATGTCATCCATCCGCGGCACGCCGCCCATCACCCCGCGCGCGTCGATGGGATAGATCGCCACGTTCGCCTTGTTGCACGTATCGATCGCCGCGTTCGCCTCCGAGCGCCCTTCGTTGCTCAACGGGAATCCCGACGTGAACAGGACCAGGCTCTTGCGTCCCGGAACCTCCGTCAGGTTCTTGGCCAGGCTCCTCAGCGCCAGCAGCATACTGCGCGCCCCATACTCGCCGAGGCCGCCGCCCAGGCGCGGCACACCCATTCCCGCACGTTCCGGTCCAGGAGCCAAAGCCGACGATTTGATGCCGCCCACCACCTGCTTGAGCCGGTCGATGTCGCCCGTGAAATTCTGCGCGATCGTTAGCGAGTTGGTGAAGTTCACCACCGCCATCAGCCGGTCCGGACCGGCATTGGATTCGATGAAACGCGCCGCCGCCTGGCGCGCCTGCAACTGCTCCCCCACCGCCATCGTGGAGTTGTCGAAGAAGAGGACAATGTAGCGCTGCTGCCCGCCAGGGGCATTCGGGTCGGCGCCGTAGGAGAAAGTCTTGAGCTGCTGCTCCTTGTTGTCTTCCCAGACCTTGAAATTCTTCAGGCCCAGGTCCTCCACATACACGCCCTTCTTGCCCGTCACCACCACGTCCACCAGCACCAGCTTGGTTTCCGTCCGGATCACCGTCGGCGCCCCCTGCGGCTGCGCCTGTTGGGCCCAACCGAGAGCGCCCGCCAGAAGAAGAACTCCACTCAACACCATCGTGCGCTGGAATTGCATGTTACACCCCTTAGTACGGAATTTCGACGGCGCCGTTCTGCGCCGACATCAATTGCCCTTCCATATCTCTAACCACCAGCCGGACCGAATAAGTGCCCGGCTTTACATCGATACTGGAGCGGATGGTCAAGCCCCCGTCCAGCCGCTTTTCCACCGTCTCGTCTTTCAGCTTCATCTCAATTCTCTTCTGATTGCCCGCCGCATACACACCGTTGCGGTCGAACAACCCCGCCACCACCGTAAGTTCGTTGCAGTTGCGGTCCGCTTCCTTGCGGAACTTGAGACGTTTCACATCCACCTTGATGACCAGCGACACCCGCGCCGTCTCCGCGCCCGACTTGAAGAACTGCGTGTGCATCTCCACCGGGATATCGCTCATTTCCTCGCGCGAGAACAGCGCCTCTTCGATTTCGCGCTTCGCCGTCTCGATGGCATTCTCCAGATGCCGCGGCGCATAGTAGCCCGTGCGCGCCCCCACGTTCACATCCTTCACGCTCTTCAGCGTCACCTTCAGCGCGTGAAAACTGCCGTCCATTTTCAGGTTCTGCGGAGAGAAGGCCAGCAGGTAATAATATTCCGGAGCGGACACCAGGCGCGCGAACCCCGCGTCCAGATCGTTGTTGTTCTGGAACAAAGTGGCGCCCGTGCCCCCCGACAGTTCCGCCAGCACGTCGCTCTGCGCGCGGTTGGTCTCGCGCTCCATCTGGGTCAGAACAAACTCCGTGCGATAGTTGCTGCCCTGGCGCGTGATATCGGGAGTGTCCGTGTACAGACCGCGGGCATCCAGCGCGTTGATCAGCACGCTAGAGCGAATCGCGCGGTCCATGATCTCGGTCTTATCGGTCGAGTGCTCCGGCAGGGTCACAAACCCGCCGGAGACCAGGATGATGGAGCGCTGCCCCGGCATGGCCGCCATGCGGCGCACCAGTTCCTTAATCACCCCCATGGCCAGGCGCGTCTCATGATCCCCGAGATTCAGTTCCTGCTGCGCCGCCTGCTCGGCTTGCCGTTGTGCCGTGGCATATTGCGAGGGATCCAGGCTCTGGCACGTCATGACATCCCGCGTGGCGGCATCCAGCACCGTCGGGTCGTGCTTGTTCTGGATCATGTCCGCCATGTAATAGGTCATGGTCGGGCAGTTGCGGGTGCCTTGTCCGGTCACCGGGCGCATGCGCAGTTTACTCAGCGCGTCGTGCAGCAGCGTCCGGTCGTCCGTGAAATCCTGGATGGTCTGCCCCGAGGTAGTGTAAATCGCCGCGCGGTCCGTAGTGCGCAGGGCGCTATCGATGTGCCGGCCGGCGGCATCCCGCGAGTGCGCCAGATCGCCGAACTTCATGTGCACGTCGTCGAACAGGTAGGCGATAAAGCGGTCCGGCAGATCGGCGGCGGGTTTGTCTTCGGCTAGCTTGTCCGGATTGGGTGCGGGCGCGGCGCCCGCTTTGTTCAGACGGCCCGCCGCCCGCTCCATGGAGAAGCGCGCGATGAACTGCGGTTTGCCCTTGTCGAACAGTTGGAA
>JADGNS010000680.1 GCA_017883355.1 Candidatus Solibacter sp. | reverse complement strand
TCGGGGACAGGCACAGTACGGATATGCCGGCCCTTGCCCATCAAATCGACCAGAGCCCAGTGGTCCTCCCGCTGCTGGATGTCGCGAATCTGGAGCTTGGCCACCTCCGCCCGACGGAGGCCACAGCCGAGCAGAATGGCTAGGATCGCCCGATCGCGCCGGCCCTTCAAGGTCTGTTCGTCCGGCGCCCGCAACAGGCTCTTGCACTGATCTACGGTCAGCCAATTTCCCAAACGCACGCCGAGCTTCTTTGCTCCTTTGACCCGCTGGATACCGGCGGCCAATTCCGGACTGAGCAATCCACTGTCAGCGGCCTCGAAGGCCAAGCGCCTCACCGCCGCGAGGCGAAGGTTGATCGTGGATGCGGAAAGGTGCCTCGACTCCAGCTCAATCCGGTACCGCAAGACGACGTGCTTGCTGAATGCCAGTCGGGGCTCGGAACAGTACCACGCTATAAAATCGTTCATCGCGAATGCATAAGCCCGGGCGGAATCCGGCGAGCCGAGGCTGTCCAGCACCGTGCGCTTCGCATGATCCAGATCTGGTAGACGCAGAACCCTCTTGGGAGAACCTTTCTTGGGCGAACCTTTTCGTTTTGCAGTGCGCATGGAAAACAATCTCCTTTGGTAGAAGATTGTCTTCCTGAGGCCCATGGCGGGTATTCTGAGAGAGGAATGCGCATCGATCCCAAAGGGACGGTTCGTGGTTACCCCACGATGTTGATTCGCCAGACTCTCCGCCGACTCCGGGGAGATTGCGAATGGGGAGTGGAGATCCTGGAGAATGCGGCCAAACTCACGCCGGGCGCAGGCCGCGCATTCGCCAAAGCTCTGCAAGCTGAAGGACTGATCGAGGTATCGCGACACGGCGGCTGGACCGTTACCCAAGCCGGCGATACCATGGCGGTCGCCACGGCGGCGAGGCCGGTGACGCGGCAAACGGCGGAAAGAGCCCTGGCGGAGTTCCTGGAGCGGGTAGCGCGGGTCAACGACGATCCATACTTCCTTGCTCGGGTGGTCCGGGTGGCCCTGTACGGCAGCATGTTAAGACCCGAGGTCGAGCGACTGAGCGACGTCGACCTGGCGGTTCAACTGGTTGCGAAGGAGGCCGATTTTGAGCGTCTCCGAGAGGCGAATGCAGAGAGAGTCGAGCAGCTTGCGATCCTGGGGCAGCGCTTTAGCAATTTCCTGGAAGAACAGTTCTGCTGGTTCTTGGAGGCGTTTCGGTTTCTGAAAGGGCGGAGTCGGGTGATTTCTCTGGCCGACTACACCGTTGAGAAGCGTTTGGTGTTGGCGGTCCCCCATCGAATGCTGCTCGGGGAGCCAGACGAGCTTGAGCCAGAACCTCCACCGAAAGCACTACCGACGCCACGGAAGCGACGACCACGGGATTGTCCGTTCTGAACGGAGAGAAGAGACAAAGTACGATAACCCCACTTGAACTAAGCCTTCCGGCAGACGCTTCGCGTGGGCAGACCCGTGCATTTGGCGTTTGACGGGGGTAAATTCGGGTCACAAGGAGGTCCCTGTGACCCATCTGCGAAAATTGACGCTCGATGAAATCGCGCGTCGCAATTACACTGAAGGTACCACGCGCGCCTACCTGCGCATCATCGAGGACTTGGCGCGCTATTTCCACCGTTCGCCGGACCAACTCGGTCCGGAGCATCTCCGTGAATACACGGCCCATCTTTTCCGTGACCGGAAACTCTCCGACAACTCGGTCAATCAGATCGTCGGCGCGCTGCGATTCTTCTTCCGCAAGGTCCTGAAGCGCCCCTGGGACGGGGACGAAATGCCCTACCCGAAGAAGAAGATTCACCTGCCGGTGATCTGGAGTCCGGAAGAGGTCACCAGCCTGATCGACGCCGCGCCCATCGCCTTCTATCGCACCATCCTCATGACCCTCTATGGCACGGGGGTGCGTCGCGCCGAGTGCGCAGCCCTCAAACTCACAGATATCGACTCGGCCCGCATGGTGGTGCATGTCCAGGAGGGCAAAGGCGGCAAGGACCGCGACATTGTGCTCAGCCCCAATCTGTACCAAGAACTGCGCGCACATTATCGCCGGCTGACCCGCAAACCTGCCGTTTGGCTGTTCCCTGGTGGCCGCTGGCACACCGCCGATTACCCCATCAGCGACAAGGTCGTCTGGCACGCCTGTCGCGAATCCGCCAAACGCGCCGGCGTCAACAAGCCGCTGCATCCGCACACTCTTCGCCACTGCTTCGCCACACATCTGCTCGAAGCCGGCGCCGACCTGCGCACCATCCAACTGCTGCTCGGCCACTCCGACCTGCGCGAAACCATGATTTATATCCACCTGTCGAAGCGCCATCTGGGGGCCACTGCCAGCCCGCTGGACGCGCTCTCGCTCGCCGCGAAATAGATGGCACGGCCACCACTGGAGGTGGCCGATCTGATCCGCGCAGCCGGAACCTCGTTTTACAGGTGCAGCCGGAAATGGTTCACCTGGCTGCATCTGAAGGTCCTGTCCGCCATCGTCTTGTGCCGCACCTCCACGCTCGGCGGTCACATCGACGAGTGCTCCGGCTGCGGGCATCGCGCCATCTCCTTCAACTCGTGCCGCAACCGGCACTGTCCTAAGTGCCAGTCCAACGCGCGCGACCGCTGGCTGGCGGCGCGGCGCCGGGAACTGCTGCCGGTTCCCTATGCCCATGTGGTATTCACGCTCCCCGGCCAGCTGGCGCCGCTGGCTTTGCAGAACAAGAGCGAGATCTACGGACTGTTGTTTCGGGCCAGCGCCGAGACGCTGTTGACAGTGGCTCGCGACGAGAGACACCTCGGGGCGGACATCGGCTTCTTCAGCGTGCTCCATACGTGGAATCAGAAACTACTGCACCATCCGCATGTCCATTGCGTAGTGCCGGCCGGAGGATTGTCGCCCGACCACACCCGGTGGATTGCGGCGCGGCTCGGGTTTTTCCTGCCGGTGCGCGTCCTCAGCCGGGTGTTTCGGGGGAAGTTCGTGGCCGGTTTGCGGGAGCTGCACGCGGCCGGAAAACTCGGCTTTCACGGCGGTCTGGTGGGTTTGGCCGCGCCTGCTGCCTTCGCGTCCTGGCTGCGGGGACTGTTTCGTTCCGATTGGGTGGTCTATGCCAAACCCCCGTTCGGCGGGGCCGAGCACGCGCTCCGCTATCTCGGCTGTTACACCCACCGGGTCGCGATCTCCAATCACCGCCTGGTGGCGCTGGAGGATGGGGATGTGGTGTTCCGCTGGCGCGACTCGGCGCATAAGAATAAGAAGCGGCTGATGCGACTGGACCTCAATGAGTTCTTGCGGCGGTTCTTTCTGCACGTACTGCCGAAGGGCTTCGTCCGCATTCGTCACTTCGGTTTCTTCGCCCACCGGCGCCGGGCGGCGTTGTTGCCGCTGTGCTTCACGCTCCTTGGGCAGACGGGCGACTCGCAGACCGTCACCGACTCCGCCCCGACGGACGCGCCACGGCCGCTATGGCTTTGCCCTCGGTGCGGCGGCACCATGGCGATAGTGGAGCGATTCACCGCTGCTGAGGCGCGCTTGCGCGCTCCTCCAGCGAAAAGCGAACGACCATGACCTGCTCTTTGTCATCTCGAATCTCTTACGCGCGGGGACGCCAGCCGCTGGTGACTGCCCGCCTGTCGTGCGATCACGCTGCCTCCCATCGCGGCATTCTCCAACGGCGTCTCTCCATGCTCTGGATGCCTTCTTCAGTCCCTATCTCACCCTCTCCCGCAATCCCCAGCACAATTCAAAACGCATAACGCCGAAGGACCATACCGGCTCACTTCAAGTCGCTGTATCGAAAACGCTCCGGCGTTCAGATTTCGCCTCCTGCTCGAAGCTCCTCGCGCCGGAGCGTTTCCGATACAGCCCTAGGACTTTCGAGGAACTTGCCATGGGCGCGTCCTAACTGAGTTCGTAAATACTACGGCGTTAGGGAGGATCTATTCCGCTGCGTGCCCAGCAATGTCGAGCAACGGGCGTTC
>JADGNS010000679.1 GCA_017883355.1 Candidatus Solibacter sp. | reverse complement strand
TATGGGTGGCGTCCACCTCCTCGATACGGAAATTCATCACGATCTTGAGAAGCGGCGCCGGATGGAATACCTTAAATTCTTCCGGCGCCCATTTCCAAGCCCCACGCCCGTCCCCGGCCCGGCCAATCACGATTTCGCGACCCGGATCCTCCGCCAGCAGCACAAACGCCCCCGCGGTAAAGCTCTCGAGGATGGGCCGGTGCTCGGGAGCCATGGACTTTCCGAACCCCCGAATCCGCGTGAGCGTTTGGAAGAACCGAATTTCCTCCGGACGCACTGTCCGGATCGCGGAGTAAACCCGATCCCTGGGTGCGCTGATGGCGATGCTGTGAAACTCGTGGAACTGGAATACGGGGGCGAATTCGTCCAGGCGCGTGCGAGGGGCTTCCACCCGGGTCTCGGCGACCGGCAGATAGACAGCCGCAATGAACACCGACAAGCCGAGGCCCAGGACTAGCAGGCCTCTTTTGCGAGTACGGATGCCAAGAAACCGGAGGGGCTTCACGAGGGAAGCCATGCCGGCGAAAGCGCTGAACAGGGCCAGGTAGATGAGTACACCGCCGAAAATGGTCACGAGATACCTTTCAAAATCGGCTTGACGCCAACTCTATAATAGGCGATATATATATCATCATGTCAATAGATCCCCGAACGTTCCTTCCTCTGCACCACAACTGGTTCCACATTCTGCTCTCGCTGGCGGGGGGCGAGCAGCATGGCTACGGCATTATGCAGGAAGTCCTGGAACGGACGAACGGGACGGTGCGCCTGTGGCCCGCCACTCTCTATGGCACGCTGAAGCGGCTGATCGGCGACGGGCTGATCGAGGAGAGCGAGGAGCGGCCGGCGCCGGAACTGGATGACGCGCGCCGCCGGTACTACAAGGTGACCCGGTTGGGACGGCGCGTGCTCGAATTGGAATGCCAGCGCCTGGAAGGGATGGTGCGGATGGCGCAGGACAAGCGCAAGTTGGAGGCCTGGTGATGAATCCTCGATTGAACATCTGCTTATCCCTCTTTCGGTATCTGGCGAACGCCTATCCCCACGAATTCCGCATGATCTGCGGAGAAGATCTGGACCGGCTGGGTGAAGACGCCGTTCCGCAAGCCTGGCGGCAGTACGGTCTGTCTGGCCTGGTGCGGCTGCTGGCCGACATCGCCATCCGGCTGCCCATCGAGTATCTCGCCGAGGTGCGGCAAGACGTGGCCTACGCCGTGCGGGTGCTGGCCCGGTCACCCGGATTCGCGGCGGTCGCCATCCTGTCCCTCGCACTCGGGATCGCCATGTGCAGCGTGATCCTCTGCGGGTCGAGTTCCGTGCTGCGCCCGATGCCCGGCGCGCGCGATCCGGGCGAGCTGGTGGCCGCGCGAAAAGGCGTCTCCTATCCGTATTTCGAGCACTATCGCGATCAGAAGCAGGTGGCGGGCGCGGCCACGGTCTTCCTGGTCTCGGTTCCATTCGCCGTGGCTCCCGGCGGCGGCCGGAATGCCCGGGCGGAGCGCTTCTCCGGGCACATCGTGTCGCCCGAATACTTCTCGACCCTGGGAGTGACGCCGGCCGCGGGACGTTTCTTTTCGTCCGCAACCGAGCGGCCCGGCATGGCTCCGGTGGTGGTGGTCACGGACCGCTTCTGGCACTCCTATTTGAACTCGGACCCGCAGGCCGTGGGACGCGTGGTGCGGCTGAACGGCCAGTTGGCCACCATCGTCGGCATTGCGCCGCCGGATTTTCAGGGGATGTGGCCGTTCGTTCCCGCGGACCTGTTTGTGCCGGTGACGTGCGGCTCTGCCCTGGCGCCTGAACTCGCTGGCGATCCCTTGCACACCCGCGATCTGGAGATGTTTCGCATGGTGCTGCGGCTGCCCCATGGCGTGAGCATACCGGCGGCCGAAGCCGCGCTCGATTGGCTGACCCTCGCGCTCGACCGGCAGGCGCCCGACGCGGACCGCGATCGCGCTCCCAAGAGCCGCCAACTGGGACTCATGCCGGCCGGCACCTTCGGGCTCACCACACCCGAGCAGCGCGCCTTCGTCTACGCCTTCAATTTCGCCATGTGGGTCCTGATCCTGTCGCTGGTGTGCGCCAACCTGGCGAATCTCCTGCTGGCGCGCGGCAGCCAGCGGCGGCGCGAGATCGCGCTCCGCCTTTCGATGGGCGCCAGCCGGGCGCGCCTGGTACGGCAGTTCCTGACGGAGAGCGTCCTGCTGTCGCTCGCCGGAGGCGTGGCCGGCATCGTGACGGCCTACTGGGTCGCCCACATGATGACCGCTCTGCCGTTGCCCTCGTCGGGAGCGTTGCAGGCGGACTTTCGTCCTGATTTCCGCATTCTCGGGCTCACCCTGGCGGTCTCGCTGGTGGCAGGCATTGCCTGCGGCCTCGTGCCCGCGCTGGCCAGCGTGCGTGCCGATATCGGGCTCGCGCTGAAAGAAGGCGGTCAGGCCGGGGTACCCCCTGGGGTACTTCAGGGGTTGCGCGGCTACCGGCGGTTCAGCCTCCGCAATCTCTTCGTGGTGGCCCAGGTGGCCGCGTCCCTCATGCTGCTGCTGGTCACCGGCTTCATCGTCACCGGCTACGGGAACGTCAGCCGGATCGACCCCGGTTTCGACACCGCGAATCTGGACTTCTTCTCCATCGACCCGGTACGCGACGGCTATTCGGCGAAGGAAGCGGAAGCGCTCTTCGCCAGGCTGCCGGAGCAACTGTCGCGCGCGCGGGGCGTGCGCGCGGTGGCACTGGGGGACAGCGCGCCGTTCGACAGCCTGTTGACCCACCGCACCCATGTCCGCGTCTCGGCCTCCACCGGCGATGGCAACGGCCGCCCGGTCTGGTGCCAGGGCTACAGCCAACGAATCGGGGCCAACTACTTCGCCACCCTGGGTGTGCCCCTGGTGAGCGGGCACGAGTTCGACATCCGCGACCAGCAGGGCGACGCTCCGCCCCCAAGCGCCACGCCCGCCGTAATCAACCAATCCGCCGCGCGCGCGCTGTTTGGCGCCGAGAACCCGATTGGCCGGCACATTCACGACGATGCGGCCAGTTACACCGTGATCGGCGTGACGCACGATGTGCGATCCGGATGGCTGCCGGCCCTGCCGGTTCCCACGGTGTTTCTGCCGCTCACGGCGGGCGGGATAGCGCGCAGCCGGACGCCGAGCGCCAGCGTGTTGGTGCGCGTCGCGGGCGGGGCCGCGTCGTTGGCCGCGGTGCGCGAGGAAATGGCGTCGCGTAATCCCGATCTCACCATCTTCAACGTGCAAACCATGCGCGAGAATCTCGACCGGATCAACGCATTCGCGGAGTGGAGTACGGCGGTCTATTTCGTTCTGGGCCTGTCCGCGCTGTTCCTGGCCTCGATCGGCCTGGGCGGCGTCACGGCCTACACGGTAGCGCAGAGGCGGAAGGAGATCGGCATCCGTATGGCGCTCGGCGCCCGCGGCCGGCAAGTACAGGGGTTGGTGATGAGGGAAGGAACGGTGCTGGTAGTGGTGGGCTCGATATGCGGCTTTGGCGGCGCGATGGCCCTGCGGCGCGCCCTCTCCGCTTACAGCGAGCCGTTGGCGAAGGGGTTCGCCCAACCACCTGTCGATCACTCGTTGCTGGTCGGAGCACCGCTCGTACTGGCTGGCCTGGCGATGCTGGCCTGCTACCTCCCGGCGCGGCGGGCCACGCGGATCGATCCGGTAGCGGCGCTGCGGGAGGAGTGAGAAGGACGCGGTGTACCCGCCGGCAGCATAGTTTGCGCTGAGGAGCGCGCGTTCAGTTCCCCGTGGCGGCGATGGCTTGTAGCAGCGCTCCCACTCTTTCCGGAGAGCCGAGGAACAATCCGTGCGGCATCCGGCGAAACTTCAGCAACTGCCGGTAGATGGCGTCTTCCATGGTGGAATTGATGCCCCAGCCGCCCAGGTACTGCAAGCGGAGGTCGATATCGCGATTGATATCGGCGCCGGCGCTCCACGCGCCGAGATCGGCATTCTGGCCCGCGTAATTGGA
>JADGNS010000678.1 GCA_017883355.1 Candidatus Solibacter sp. | reverse complement strand
AGCACGCTGGCTCGTTGGGAACGAGGCGAACGCGAGCCGACCGGAGGGTTCGCAGCGCAGGCACAACGCTTCCTCGTCTCTGCGGAGGCAACAAATGCGCCGCGCTCGGACTTGCGCCGGGCAGGCTGATCGATTGTGGCCTTTTGACACTTGCTTTCCTGCGCAACCGGAGTGATGACTTGACGTGCCGGGACACCGACCTAGCAGAAAGAAGATGCAAAAAGTGAACCCCGACCGCAAAAACTCGGAACAAGGGGTGTGTTGGAACCCACGTGGAACGCGATTAACGGCGCCAAGCGCATTTCTCGGTAGTTAGCCATCAGTCCGGCTCCTGAGGGGACCTTTCTCCGAGTGGGGCGTTATCCACCCACCAATGGAAATCCGGCTCATCTGGCGGAAGCACATTCCGGTACGCTTCTCAGTGTATCGTGCGGAATGCGGGTTGGCGGTGTTCATCAGCCTTGTTGGATAGAGCTTGAGGACCGGCCATGACAAGCCAAGGTTAGGATTGCTGGTTAAGATTGCTCTTGCGCCCGCGTGGGATGGCCACTATACTCTACCCATGCGTAAGTTGCGCTTGCTGCTCGTCATTGCCTGGTTTATACCTTCGGCACAGCTTCCGGCCGGCCAGAATAACGAACTCCTTCAAGTCCATTTCGTAGATGTCGGGCAGGGCGATGCGATCTGGATCCAGGGACCGGCGGGAGAGTGTACCGACAACGGCCTGAATATCATCATCGACGGGGGGCCTCACACCGGCAAGAGCAATCGACTGATCACGTACTTGGAAACCTACAAGTTCGTAAAGGATTCGCTGGTCGATTGCGCGATTGTCACACACCCGCATGACGATCATTACCCTGGCATGGCGGACGTTCTCCAGAACTACCGGGTTAAGACCATCGTCGATTCCGGCTTTCCCGACGTTGGAGTGAAATTTCAGAAATTCTTGACCCTCGTGAAGGCTGAGAAGGTGGGCAACGTCAAGAGCACGTTTGTCGAATTGCGCAAGCAGCCGAAGTTTCAATTCGCAGACTGCGGAGATCTGCACATGAGCATCCTGTTCAGCGATACCGACCAAACGGGCCTGGGGTCGGGAAACTCGAGAACCAACAATGCCTCGACCGTGGTGCGCATCGAGTACAAGAAATTCGTGTTTCTCTTCATGGGAGACCTTGAGGGCAAAGATCGCAAAGATCCGGCCGACAAATTGAGCCTGGGAGAAAAGGCGCTGCTCAGTAAGGCGCCGGCGGAAAAGCTGCGCGCTACCGTGCTCAAAGTCGGCCATCACGGGAGCGAAACCAGCTCGACTCTCAGCCTGATTCGGGCGGTGCAGCCGGAAGTGGTTGTGATCCAGTCGGGGCGTAAGGCGTTCAGCGGCACCTTTCTTCCCGACCAGGGTGTGCTCGATCGCTATAAGAAGGAACTGCCGGGCAGTGTCATCGTGCGCACCGACGAGGGCGATGAGGCTCAAGGTCTAGATACGACGAACGACGCCGACGGAGACGACATCGCGATTCTGACGGACGGCGACTCGCTCCGTGTGCGGCAGGCCAGGATTTCCGGCGGCAAGCGGCGATGGGTCACGGTCAAGACAATCCAAAAGTGAGGAATGAGCTATGTTTGGGAGTCAAGTGCTTGATGTTGCAACCGGTCTGATCTTCATCTTTTTGATGCTGAGTCTGGTGGTAACCGCCTTCAACGAACTGGTGGCGGCGTGGTTAAAGCGGCGCTCCGCGATGCTCTGGAAGGGTGTCCTGCAACTGCTGGCGAACAAACAGGTCGCCGAGGCGGTCTACGCTCATCCGTTGGTTGCGTCCCTGAGCCAGTCGTCGAAGGCGAAGCCGTCCTACATTCCCTCGCGCACGTTTGTTCTCGCCTTGCTGGATGGGCTGACCGACGCGGGAGCGGCGCCCCCGGCCACACTGGAGGAAGTCAAGACCGTATTGGCCAAAATGGACCAGAAGAGTCCCATGGTCATTGCGCTGACAGTGCTGATGCACGACGCCGCGGGCAACCTGGAGGAGTTCAAGAAAAACCTGGAACAGTGGTTCGATAACTCCATGGAACGGGTTTCCGGCTGGTACAAGCGGCAGACCCAATATACCCTGCTGGTCATGGCCATCGTGATTACAGTCTGGGCTAACGCCGACCTGGTCGTTCTCACCAACACCCTATGGCATGACCCCGCGGTGCGGACGGCGCTGGTGGCGCAGGCGCAGCAGTATTCCGACCAGCAGCGTAAGGACGCGGAGCCTGCCGCGGCCGCACAGACCGCGGGAGGGCCGCCTCCACCGCCTGCCCAACCTCCCGCCGAGGCGCCGGATGTCGAAGCCGCAACGGCGAAGTTTGACAAGAGCGTGGCCCGGATTCAAAGTCTGGGTATTCCCTTGGGCTGGCGGGACGCAGCGGACCCGTCGGATAAGCGCGAGGCGTTTCCGGCGGCGGCCGACATACCAGCCACGCTGGGTAAACATTTTCTAGGCTGGCTGCTGACCGCATTGGCGATTTCGATGGGTGCGCCGTTCTGGTTCGACATGCTCAATAAGGTGATCTCCATCCGCTCCGCGGGTAAGGCGCCCGAAGAGAAACAAAAGTCGCCCAAGGAAGTGCCGGTGCCCGCCGCGCCCGGAAAGGAAGCGCTGGCGCCCCCGCCAGGAAAGCCGGCCGAGCCAGGCGAAAAGTAGGTAGCGATATTGCAGCGGAGTTCGGCGCGGAACGGCGAGCGTCAGGCAGACCGCCAGCTCACTTCTTCCGCGCCTGCGCCACGATCTCCTTGACGCGCGCCATCAGGGAGGGGGCGTGATAGGGGATGCCGTCCTTGATGGTCCACTCGACGCCGCCCGAGTGTACCTGCTTGCCATTGCGGATCTCTTCAATGCCGCTGGGGTAGAGCACCTTCAGATTCTCCAGCGGATTTCCGTTGACCACAATCAGATCCGCGGCGAACCCGGCGCGCACGCGTCCCAGTTTCTCCTCCTGCCCGAGTATTCTGGCGTTATTGCCGGTGGCCTGCTGGACAATCCTGATGGGATGGAAGCCCGCCTCCTGGTGGAGTTCCATGCTGCGAATCAGGCCGAAGCCGTACAGTCTGATAGATGAAGCCGGCATCGTCGCCCATGCCGATCAGTCCGCCGCGCCGATCGAACTCGCGCAGCGCGGCCATCCAGAGGCGGTAGTTTTCCTTCCAGAACACTTCGTCGGTGGAGGTCCAGCCCAGAAAGTAGGAGCCGTGGTTGGCCGGGTTCGGCCGGAAATACTCTGCCAGCATGGGATGCAGATACTCGGCGAACCAGGGTTGGTTCTGCGCGCGTTCGAGGTCGCGGCTGGCCTCATAGATGTCGAGTGTGGGCACCCAGACCACATGCGCCCGGACCATGCCGTCCAGCACCTTGCCGAGGCGCTCCGGGTTGGCTTCGCGCCAGAGGCGGCCGGCGTAGCGGAAACGGTCGGTCTCGTTGTTGTAGTTGTAAGTGGACGGAAAGCCCTGCACGCCGCTCTCGATGGCCGCGTCCGGGATGCCGTACCAATGCTCGATGCTGGTGGTGCCGAACTGGATGTCGTCCCAGGCGTTGGTCTCTTCGACGCCGGCGTGGTGCGCGATGCGCAGCCCCACTTTGTGCGCCTCGTCCTCCATGGCCGCCATGATGTCGCGATCGATGCCGGTAATCTTAATGCCATCGACGCCCTGCTGTTTCAGCGACTGCACGCGGGCGCGGGCTTCGCCGGCATTGCGCGCGCGGCCGAACATGGCGTAGATGAAAATGCGCGGCGCGGCGAGCTCCCCCTCAGCGCTCTGCTTAGCGGTACCCGCTCCGTCCCAGGACTCTTGCGTCGATTCACCGCCGCCAGGTACTCGCCCGACCGTCCGATTTGCAGTGCAGCCTCTACTGCGCGGCAGTCGCTGTGGCTTCGGAAGCCTTCGCCGCCACTTTCCTTTGCGACCCCTTCCCGCCAGCTTTCTTCGCCACCTTCGCGGGTGCCCTCTTCACC
>JADGNS010000039.1 GCA_017883355.1 Candidatus Solibacter sp. | reverse complement strand
GCAAACCGAAACACGAGGAGAGGAGCGCGAGGAGCTTTTCGTTGCTGAGCTGTGCCTCCACGCGTTCGGCAAGCGGGTGAATGGCGCCCACGAAGACCGTGGGGTCCACTTCGCGGAACGCGGCGCGCACGGCAGATGCAAGGCGCGCGGGGTCGTTGGCGGCGCGCACGAGGACAGCCGTGACGGGCATGGGTGACTGGGCGAGCGGGACGTAGAGTACAAAGCCGTACGGGTCGCGGGGATTGAAGAAGCGCACGTCCTGCGCCACGCCGATCACCTGAAGGGCATTCTTCGATTCGAAAACCTTGTTGTCGGAGATGAATCGGCCGATGGGGTTGGCGCGGCCGAAGACGGCGCGGGCGGCGGTCTGGTTGAGCACCACGACTTTGGGCGAGTCGGCGCGGTCCGCTTCCGTGATGCCGCGCCCGGAAATAATGGGAGTGCCGATGGTCTCGAAGTAGCGCGCCGAGACGTGGACGCGGCGGGTGTAATCGCCGGGTTGCAACGGGCGCTCGGGGGTGGAGAGGAAGCAGGTATACACGGTGCCATCCATGACACCGAAAGAGTCGACGGCGGCGGAGCGGATGCCGGGGATGGCATTCATGCGGTCGTACAGGGGCTGGCGGAGGGCGGTGTTGTGGCGAATCATGTCCCGGGTGAACTCGAGCGGGACCTCGGCCATGAGGACGTGGGTGGCGTCGAAGCCGAGATCCTGGTGGCGGAGATTCCACAGGGAATGGGCCAGGAGCGCGGCGGCGGAGAGCAGGGTCAGGGAAATGGAAATTTGGGCCACGATGAGGTATCTACCGAGGCGATTGCGGAGGTGTCCGCCGGGATGTCCGTGGGCGGATTGCAGAGCGGAGTGAACGTCGATGCGGGCGGCAGCCCAGGCGGGAGCTAGGGCGAAGAGGCAGGTGGCGGCCACGGCAATGGCGGCGGTGAAGGCCAGGTGGCGCCACTCGAAGGCAAGCGAGAGGCGCCAGTCCCCTCCGGCAGAGGCCCATGCGACAAGCCAGCTTGCTCCGCGCGCGGCTAGAAGTAAGGCAGCCGCGGCGCCCAGGGCGGAGAGGACCAGACTCTCGGTGAGCAACTGGCGGGCGATGCGGAAGCGGCCGGCGCCGAGAGCGAGGCGTACGCCGATTTCCTGGGTGCGCGCGGTGGCGCGGCCCAGCATCAGGTTGGCGAGGTTGCTGCAGGCCATCAGAAGCACGAGGCCGGTGATGCCAATCAGCACCCAGAGCGGGCGGCCGAAGCGCTGTTCCAGTGCGGCAACGCCGCGGCTGGCGGGTTGGATCTGTACACGGTAGTCGCGGTCGGGACGTTGTGCGGTGAGCCCGGCGAGGTTATGGTAGAGCGGGTCAAGGGCGGCTTGGGCCTGGCGGGCGGAAACGCCGGGGCGGAGGCGGCCCAACAGCGAGAGCCAGGAAGAATTGGGTGCGTTCAGGTAGTCGGTGGGCATGATCCGGGGCTGGACGGACATGGGGAGCCAGAGATCGGGAACGGTGCCGACGGTTTCTCCAAAGAATCCCGGGGGAGCGACGCCGACGACCGTACCGGCGAACCCGTTGATTTCGAGGACCTGGCCGAGGGCCTCGGGGCTGCGCGCGAACTCGCGGTTCCAGAAGGCGTCGCTGAGGACGATGACGGGCGGCGCCGCGGGACGGTCGTCGTCTTCGGTCAAGACGCGGCCGGCGCGGGCGTTGACGCCGAGAACGCGGAAGTAGTTGCCGGTGACGATGGAGCCTTTGACGGCGCGGAACGATCCACGGCCGCGCAGGACGGCCTGGCGGAGGGGAAAATCGCTGACGGCGAACAGTCCGTCGAGCACCTGCTGGCGGGCGGCCAATTCGCGATAGAAGGGGTAGCTGATGTGGATGGGACGATTGTTTTCCAGCAACTGGATTTGGACGAGCGAGGCGGGGTCGCGCACGGGAAGCGAGCGGAAGACGACGGCGTCGAGCACCTGATAGATGGCGGCATTGGCGCCGATGCCGAGAGCGAGGGTGAGGACGGCGGCCGCGGCGAAGGCGGGATTGCGGTGGAGTTGGCGGAGCGCGTAGGCGAGGTCCTGGGAGAGCGTGTCGAGGAAGGGAAGGCGGCGCTGGTCGCGATAGGTTTCGTGGAGTTGGGCGATGGGGCCGAAGTGGCGGCGGGCGGCGGCGAGGGCATCGGCGGGAGCGAGGCCTTGGCGCTCGTAATCGGCGGCGAGGAGCGCGAGGTGGGCGGCGATCTCGCCTTCGAGTTCAGCGTGGGTGCGGCCCTTGCCCAGGAGTCGCGAGAGAAGGACGCGGAGGGATGTCACGGTTCACTCTCCAGGAGGCGGGCCATCATGGCGACGGTGCGCGACCAGCTCTTGGTTTCGGCGGCAAGCTGTTTGCGGCCGGCGCGGGTGATGGAATAGAAGCGCGCTTTGCGGTTGTTTTCGCTGGCGCCCCATTCGCTGGAGATCCAGCCTTTCTGTTCGAGGCGGAGGAGGGCGGGATAGATAGTGCCCTGGTTGAGTTCGAGGGAGCTTTCGGCCACCTGCTCGATGCGGCGGGCGATGCCGTATCCGTGCTGGGGGCCGAGGGTGGCGAGGGTTTTGAGCACCATGAGGTCGAGGGTGCCGTAGGGGATTTCGGCTCTGTTGGCCATCAACAGGAGTATGGAACGGGTTCTGTAGAAAGTCAACAGGTCCGAGCTTCACTCGGATGGACAAGGCAGAGCCTTACCCGTCTGAAGGTTCTCCCACAGTCTGTGTTCTTTACCCTCTCGCCGCAAGACGCACCCGTGACGGCGAAGGTGCCGGAGAAGTCCCTCGCGCCTCATCCAACGACGACGAGTTCCTGCATCGCATCGGGGGGCAGCGCGCGCAACGATTCCTCTCGCCTGTGCTCCAGAATGAGGACAATCGCCTCACGGAGGTTCGCCAGGCATTCTTCCCGAGATTTGCCCTGACCGTTGGCACCAGGCACCTCGGCGCAGTACGCGACGTACCATGGGCCATCCCGCTCGACGATGGCAGTGAACTCGTTGCGCATGGATCCATTCTACCGCTGCGACAGGTTCCGGGCGGCCCGCTATCTGCGCCGCACTCCGTCCCTAGCACAGATGGAATTGCTGGCCGATCTGGTGGAGGGCCACGCGGTCGGGGTGGTGGGCGGCGGATTCGCAGACTCGCTCGATGGGTTCGAAGTAGGGCTCGCGGCTCAGCGTGAAAGTCTGGTGGTGGACGGGAAGGAAGAACTCCGCGCCGGCGTCCTGGGCCATCTGCCAGGCCTGCTCGGGGTTGCAGTGGGAGCGGATCCACGGGTTGTAGGCGCCCACGGGCATGATGGCGAGGTCGAACGGGCGCGAGGACTTCAGCCCGCGGAACGAGGTGGTCATGGCGGTATCGCCGCCGAAGAGGACGCGATGGCGACCGGCCTCGATGGTGTAGCCGTTATAGCCGCGGTAGGTATCGCTGCGCATGCGGGCGCCCCAGTGCTTCACCTGGAAGGCGCGAATTTCCAGCGGGCCGACGCGGGCGCGTTCGCCCCAGGCGAGCTCGTGGACGGCGGCGTAGCGGTGGACGCGCAGGAGGTCCGCGGTGCGCGCGGCGGTGACCACGGCGGTGCCTTGGCTTTCCAAACGGCGCAGGCTGCGGATATCGAAATGGTCCATGTGCGCATGGGAGAGCAGGATCAGGTCGATTTTCGGCAGCTCGGCGAGCGAGAGGGCGGGCGCGACGAGGCGTTTCAGGCCGAGTGTAAGGGGGCCGAAGCCGATGCCGGCGCGCGCGCTGAAGACCGGGTCGGTGAGGATGGTGACGCCATCGATCTTGAGCAGCACGGAGGTATGGCCGAGCCAGGCGGCGTGGAGGCCGGAATCGGGCCAGAAATGCGGACGGGGTCGCTGCGGCGCGGGCAGCATGTGGCGCTTGAAGTCCCGAACGATACAACTGCGCTTCATCTGTAGTTTTAGATGCGGTGTGGGGTCCGGCGGTTGCGTTCGCTATATTGATGGGGTGGCTTCGGGCAGAGATCCGCTACGGCTAGGCATCCACATCACGGTGTATGTGGCGCTGTTCTACGCCACCGCGTTCGTGTTCAGCGGCCTATTGGTGTGGCTGGGCGGGTATTTGACGGGGGTGACCGGGGCCACGCTGGTTTCGGCCGTGTTTGCCAACTGGCTGGCGCTGCGGATTTATGAAGACCGGCATGTGGTGGAGATCGGCCTGTGGCTGAATCGGCTCTCGGCGGAGAATCTGGTGCTGGGGCTGGCCGGGGGCGCGGGCACGGCGGCGCTGGTACTGATCCCGCCGCTCCTGGTGGGGGCGGCGCATCTTACGAACACCCCGGCGGACCAGCCGACGGTGGGCTCCATCATCTTCGTGAGCATTCTGCTGGCGGGGGGGTCGATTGGGGAAGAGCTATTCTTCCGCGGCTACGGGTTTCAGGAGTTGCTGACGGCGGTGGGGCCGTGGGCAACGGTGGTTCCGGTGGGGATCATCTTCGCGCTGCTGCACGGTTCCAACCCCGGGGCGACGTGGTTCAGCACGGCGAATACGGCGGGGTTCGGCATCCTGTTCGGGTACGCCTATCTGCGGAGCCGCGATCTGTGGCTGCCGATCGGGCTGCATTTCGGCTGGAACTTTACATTGCCGCTGTTCGGGGTCAACGTCAGCGGGCTTAGAATGAAGGTGACGGGCTACGAGATGTCGTGGACCGCCGGCAGCTTGTGGAGTGGCGGCGATTATGGCCCGGAAGCGAGCATTCTGACTTCCGTGGCGCTGATCGCGTTGTTCGTCTATCTCCGCAAGGCTCCTGTTCGCCGGCAGGCCTCACCGCTGACGGACCCGCCCGCGGGGAGTGAAGTATGCGAGGCTACGCCGTCATCGCCATCCTAACGTTCGCGCCGGGGTTGTGGCCGGCGGGAAACAAGCTCACCTGGGAAGACCGGGTGGAACTGACCCGCGGGCTGACCGCGGAATACGCCACGGTGAAGGCGCTATTGCCGCGCTCGAGCAAGCCGCTGGTGTTCGACGCCACGAACGGTTACGACAAGAACCAGTGGAGCGAGGTCGCGCGGCAGAGCGGCCCGGCGGCGCGCAATGGCGACCTGGTGCAGATCACCAAGGTGGATATCGGCGACGATAAGCTGACGTTGCAGATCAACGGCGGCTTCAAGGGCGGTCGCAAGTGGTATCAGGGCGTGCAAATCGGCATGGGCGGGAACACGGCGCCGGTATCGACGAATAGCGATTCCAATGCGCCGGGCGGCACATCGATCGAGATTCTTTTCCACAAGCCTCTAGAGCCCATCAAGGCGGCGGAGATCAAGAAGATGCTGGCGCCGGTGCTGGACTTCGAGAAACACAGCGTGACGCAGCTCTATTCGGAGAGCCTGCCGCCGGAAACCCAAAAGGCGATCAAGGAAAAGCGCGTGCTGGTGGGGATGGATCACGAGCAGGTACGGATGACGCTGGGCCAGCCACAGCACAAGTCGCGCGAGACGAAAGACGGTCTCGACGTGGAGGACTGGGTGTACGGCACGCCGCCGGGGAAGATCACGTTCGTTACGTTCGCCGGCGACAAAGTGATCACGGTGAAGGATTCCTACGCCGGGCTGGGGAGTCAGGTGGGCCCCACGCCCGTCGTCCGGTAGATGCGCGCGTACCTGTGGATTGCGCTCGCGACGGCGGCCGGGGTGCTGACGGGGTGTTCAGGCCCGGAGAAGCGCGCGGAGGTCCCAGAGGCGCCGTCGCCGGTGGAAAGCGCCAAGATCACGCAGTTCTACACGACGTTGGCGCAGGTGGCGCGCGGCGAGACGGCACTGCTGTGTTACGGCGTGGAGAATGCCAGCACGGTTTGGCTGGAGCCGCCAAGGCAGGAATTGTCGGCGGCGCTGGCGCGCTGCGTCGAGATTTCGCCGGTGGCGGACACGACGTACAAGCTGACGGCGGAGGGCGCCGACGGCAAGGTGGCGACGCGCGAATTGAAGGTGGCGGTGGGGGCGGCGCGGGTGCGCATCGTGAATGTGACGGTGAGCGCGCTGGAGGTGAAGGCGGGGGACCTGGTGAGCGTTTGCTACGCGGTGGAGAACGCGCGAGCGGTGACCATCGATCCCCTCCGGTTTCGAGGGGGAAGTGCGCCGAAGGGGTGTGCCACGGACCAGCCGAGGAAATCGACGACGTACACGATTTCGGCGGTTGGCGCGGGCGGCGAGAAGGACCAGGAGCGGGTGACGGTGCGGGTGAAGTAAGGTCGTGCAGCGAAAGCCTTTGTAATGTTTTTGTCGCAGTGCGGCGCGTTAACCTTCGGCGACGCCGATTGCTGCTAGCGTAGAAGAGAAAGCATTCGATTTATCCGTTTCTCTGACATGATTCAAACACATCCCAAAGGAACCCAGGCCCGGATCCTGCTCTCCTCCGTCTTCGGCCCGTACGCGCAGGACGATGCCTACGGCAGCCGCGCCATCAACCCGATGGAGCTGTACCACAACCAGGTAACCCGCGGCCAGGGCTCATTCTCCCTGCGCAGCTTCCACCGTTCCTGGGGTATCCTCATGATTCAAGGGAACATCTCGGCACCGTGCGCGGTCCTGGACTTCCCCACGCGCGAGGCCTTCGCGCGCGAGCTGACCACCCACCACTACGACATCGTGGGCATCTCGTCGATCATCGTCAACGTGGGCAAGGCGCGCGAGATGTGCCGCATGGTGCGCGAACTCTCGCCGGGCACCACGGTCATCGTGGGCGGCCACATCGCCGCCATCCCGGGCGTGGAGCAACTGCTGGATGCCGACCACATTGTCAAAGGCGATGGCATCGCGTGGATGCGCCAATACCTCGGTGAAGACGTGGACGCCCCGATCCATCACCCCGATTTCTCCTCCGCCTTCGACCTCCGCGTGCTGGGGGTCAAGATCCCCGCCGCCGCCGACACTACGTCCGCCACCATCATTTCTTCGGTGGGCTGTCCGATGGGGTGCAATTTCTGTACGACCAGCGCCTTCTTTGGCGGCAAGGGCAAGATCCTCAACTTCTACGAAACCGGCGAGCAGCTTTTCCGCCTCATGGAACACGCGGAAAAAACGCGTAACAAGCGTTCTTTCTTCATCATGGACGAGAATTTCCTGTTGCAGAAGCGCCGCGTCATGGAACTGCTTGCCCTGATGAAAGCCGCCGGCAAGAGCTGGACGTTCAACATTTTCTCTTCCGCCAACGCCATCGCCAAGTACACCTACGAGGAGCTGGCAGAGATCGGCATCGCCACCATCTGGCTGGGGCTGGAATCGCCGCACTCCAACTACGCCAAGCTGAATGGCGCCGATACCCTGAAGCTGACCCGCGAACTGCGCGAGCACGGCATCGTGCTGCTGGGCTCCACCATCATCGGGCTGGAACACCATACGCCGGAGAACATCGACGAAGAGATCGAGCACGCCATCGCGCACGAGACCGATCTGCACCAGTTCATGCTCTACACGCCGGTTCCCGGCACGCCGCTGTATTTCGAGATGGCCGAACAGGGCCGCCTGCTCGACGTGGACCTGGCCGACATCCACGGCCAGCACGCCTTCAACTTCCAACACGCCGCCATCTCGCGCGAGCAATCCACGCGCTTGCTGAATGGGGCTTTCCAGCGCGATTTCGAACGCAACGGCCCCAGCCTGTTCCGCATCTGCCGCACCACGTTCGCCGGCTACCTGCGCTACAAGAACCACCCGGACCGGCGGATCCGCGAGCGCTGGCAGCGGGAGTGCCGCACGCTGCGCCACGCCTGGGTGGGCTTCATATGGGCGATGGAGCACCGCCTCACCAGGTCGAACCCCGAGGTCGCGGCCCGGATTCGGGCGCTACGCAAGGAGATGGAGCGGGAATTCGGCCTGATCGCGGTAGTCGCGGGCAAAGTGCTCGGTCCCGTTCTGTGGTGGACCAGCCGCCGCGAAGACAAGCGTCTGGCCAGCGGCCAGACCTACGAGCCTACGCCCATCATCGACCGGCGCAACTGGGTGGATGAAGCGGTCCCCAGCGCCACCGCACGGGTTGTGGACAAGGCGCGCCGCCTGGCGCCCGACCTGATTACGCTGGAGACCGGTAACAGTTCCAGTTGCGATTGAGCGGGGCGGGGCGGGTCTGTCCCGCCTGGAATCCGAGCTTCGCTCGGATGGACAAGCCGCAGGCTTATCCCGCTTTCCTTAAAGATCTTTGTGGCGCGCCGGGCCGATTTCGCGCATAATGGCGCAAGCGACAGCGTGGGACTGTGCCTCGAAAAGCCGCCTGAAAGGCGGCTTGCAGCCAAGATTGGCTGCCCCACTGCTGGAGGGAGATTTGAGGATGCCGTTTTCATCGAGGAGTGCCCTCGCGTTGCGTCTTGGGTTGGCCGTGCTTGCCATGAGTCTGCTGGCGGGGGCGTATTCCCGGATCCACGCCGTGCCCACCATGTCGAGCGCTGCGAAGGAATTTCTGAATTCGCTCTGGCCGGAGCAGCGCGAGAAGGCCCTGTTCAAAATGGAAGAGGACGAGCGGTTCAACTGGTTCTACACGCCGGTGCCCCGCAAGGGCCTTCCGCTGCGCGAAATGTCGGCGGGACAACGTCAACTCGCGCTCGCGCTGCTGAGCGCGGGCCTGAGTCAGCAGGGCTTCATCAAGACCACCACCATCATGAGCGCGGACGAGGTTCTGGCGGCGCTCGAAGGCGGCAGTGGGCCGCGGCGGGACGCGGACGGCTACTTCGTCAGCATTTTCGGCCAGCCCACGGAAACCGGAACCTGGGGCTACCGCATCGATGGCCATCACGTCAGCCAGAATTTCACCATCGTGAACGGCAAAGTGATCGGCGCGCCCAGCTTTTTCGGCGTCAACCCGGCCCTGGTGGAGAAGGGCCCCCGCAAGGGACTGCGGGTGCTGGCGCGGGAAGAAGATCTGGGCCGCGAATTCCTCCAGGCGCTCAGTGGGGAGCAGCGCAAAACAGCCATCGTCGACGCCAAGGCGCCCGGCGACATCCTCACGGAGCATTCCCGCCAGGCGGCGCTCACCGGCCAGGCCAGCGGAATTCAGGCATCCGCACTGAACGCCGCGCAACGCCAAAAACTGACCAATCTGCTGGACGAATATGCCGAGAACATGGCGGAGGAACTGGCTGATCTCCGCAAGGATCAGATCCGCAAGGCCGGTAGCAACTTGTGGTTTGCCTGGGCCGGCGGCATCGAGAAGGGAGAGCCGCATTATTATCGCATTCAGACCGCGGCTTTCCTGATCGAGTACGACAATACGCAGAACAATGCCAACCACATCCACTCGGTATGGCGCGATTTCACCGGTGATTTCGGCCGCGACCTGCTGAAGGAGCACTACCAGGCGAATCACTGACCGCGCGGAGAATGGTCTTCCCCTGACGCCATAGCCTCAAATGGCCCAACACGTGCAGACTCTCACAGTGACTACTCCAGGAGGGCCCCCGTGGCTAAAGGCCAAGTTGCTATCACCGTCGAGCGCTGTAAAGGGTGCGGTTTCTGTGTGGAATTCTGCCCGACCCACGTCCTAGCGCTCTCTTCCGCGTTCAATTCAAAGGGATACCATCCGCCCCACGTCGTTGCCGGCGAGAAATGCTCGGGCTGCGATCTGTGCGGAATGTACTGTCCCGATTTCGCTATCTTCGGAGCTCGCAATGCACGCTGACCCCAAAGGTGTTCTTACAGGTGTCCATTTTCTCGACGGCGATCACGCCTGTTGTGAGGGAACCCTCGCAGCCGGTGCGCGATTTGCCGCAGGTTATCCCATCACTCCCTCCACCGAAGTAGTCGAACGCTTCGCCTGGAGGATTCCTACCGTCGGCGGCATCTTCATTCAAATGGAGGACGAACTCGCGGCATCCATCGCCATCCAGGGCGCGGTTTGGGGCGGCGCCAAGGCCTTCACCGTCACCTCCGGCCCCGGTTTCTCCCTCATGATGGAGCATATCGGCTACGCCGCCATCACCGAAACCCCTTGCGTGTTCGTCAACGTGCAGCGCGGCGGACCCTCCACCGGACTCCCCACCCTGCCCGCGCAGGCCGACATGATGCAGGCCAGGTGGGGATCCCACGGCGATTACAGCATCATCGCCCTCTGCCCCAACTCTCCGCAGGAGTGCTTCGACCTGACCGTCACGGGCTTCAACCTGGCCGAGGAGTTCCGCGTCCCGGTGATGATGATGCTCGATGAGTGCGTGGGCCACATGACCGAGAAGGTGGTCATCCCGGAGAGCGATCAGATCGCCATCACGCCGCGCCGCTTCACGCACCAATCGCCGGAGGAGTTCCGCCTATTCAAACCCAAGGAAGACCTGGTCCCCGACATGGTGAAAGCCGGCGATGGGTACCGCTTCCACGTCACCGGACTCACCCATGACGAGCGCGGCTACCCGAGCATGAACGTGGAGACCCAGGACAAGCTGGTGCGCCGCATGCAGGACAAGCTGAAGCCGTTCACTAACGGCCGCGCCCTTTTCGAGGCCGTGAACCTGGATGACGCCGAAGTGGTGGTGGTCTCCTACGGCATTACGTCGCGCGTCGCCCAGCGCGCCACCCAGATGGCTCGCGCCCAGGGCGTTAAGGCCGGCATCTTCCGCCTCATCACCGCCTGGCCATTCCCCGAGCAGCACATCCGCGAACTCGCCGGACGCGTCAAAGCTTTCGTCGTACCCGAGCTGAACCTGGGCCAGATGGTCCACGAAGTGGAGCGCCACGCGGCGGGCCGCGCCAAAGTTATTTCCGTCCCGCACGCCGGCGGCACCGTGCACAAACCCGAAGTCATCCTGAAAGCCATTCTGGAGGCCGCCCGATGAGTGACGCCATTCTCGATATTCCTTTGGACATGACCAACCCGGTGGAGCCGTTCCTGCGAATGGACCGCATGCCGCACATCTGGTGTCCGGCGTGCGGCATCGGCACCACGGTGAACTGCTTCGCCCGGGCGCTAGAGAGCTCGAAGCTGGACCTGAACAAGGTGGCGATCGTCTCCGGTATCGGCTGCACGGGCCGTGTCGCGGGGTATGCCAACCTGGATAGCTTCCACACCACCCATGGACGCGCCATCCCCTTCGCCACCGGGCTCAAACTCTCCAACCCGGAACTGCAAGTGGTGGTCTACTCCGGCGACGGCGACCTGTTCGCGATCGGCGGCAACCACTTCATTCACGCCGCGCGCCGCAATATGGACATCAAGGTGATCTGCGTCAACAACCTCACTTATGCCATGACGGGCGGGCAGACCGGGCCCGCCACGCCCACCGAGGTGATCTCGGCGACCTCGCCCTACGGCGTCTTCGAACCCTCCTTCAACCTGGTACAGATGGCCGAGGCTGCCGGCGCCAGTTACGTGGCGCGCTGGACCACTTACCACGTCAAGCAGCTTAGCCGCGCCATGGAAGAGGTGCTCCACAAGAAGGGCTTCTGCTTCATCGAAGTGCTCTCCCCCTGCCCGACGCTTTACCAGCGGCGCAATAAGATGGGCGATGGGCTCGACGCCATGAAGTTTTATAAGCAAGTCAGCAAGGTGCGCAACGGCGCACCCACCAGCGAATGCGCGCTGACCAGGGCGGGCGAAATCGTGGTCGGCAAGTTTGTCGATCGCGACCGCCCCGACTATCTGGAACTCCTCACCCACCAGATGAAGGAAACCTTGGGCGACCGCTATGCCGATCCGGAGGTAACCACATGCAGCGAGGGCTAACCAAACTCGGACTCACTGAGATTCGCATCGCCGGCTTCGGCGGCCAAGGCGTGATCCTGGCCGCCTCCGTCATCGGCAAGGCAGCCGCCATCTTCGAGGGTGGCTACGCCACCATGACGCAGAGCTTCGGCCCGGAAGCCCGCGGCGGATCTTCGGCCGCGCAAGTGATCCTCTCCGGCGAGCCGATCCTCTATCCCTACGTCACCCAGGCGGACATCCTGGTGGTGATGAGCCAGGAAGCCTATGCGGTCTTCTCGAAGCAACTGAAGCCCGGCGGCATCCTGATTGTGGAGCAGGAACTGGTGCGCATCGAGCGTCCCCCGCAGGGCGTCCGCTTCTACGGCGTTCCCGCCACCCGCCTGGCCGAAGAACTCGGCCGCAAGGTGGTGCTGAACATCGTGATGGTGGGCTTCTTTGCCGCCGTGACCCATATGCTGGACCCCGACAGCCTGCGCCAGGCCGTCGCGGATTCGGTGCCGCCCGCCATGCAGAAGCTCAATTTGCAGGCTTTCGACAAAGGCTTCGAGTATGGCGCCGAACTGGTCCACCGCCTCGCCGAGAATGGCGAAAGCGAACCGATGCTGCTCGAAACCGAATCGTAAACGCTGAGCCAAAGCGGACCAAGAGGTAACCGTCTGTGTGAGGTCTGAGAAGGGAAAGTTGAGGACGACAACATCGCCTCTTACAAACTGGCCCAGGCTGCGTCCTCCTCGGGCGTCAGCCAATCTCCG
>JADGNS010000677.1 GCA_017883355.1 Candidatus Solibacter sp. | reverse complement strand
AATCACCGCGTGCATCACGCACAAAACGACATTTATCTGGACAAGAACTATGTGGGAGTCTTCCTGCTGTGGGACCACCTGTTCGGCACTTTTCAGGAGGAGCGCGACGAGGAGCCGTGCATTTACGGGGTGCGCGGCCAACTGAAGAGCTGGAACCCGGTCTGGGCCAACCTCCACTACTGGGTGCTGATGGCCATGGACTGCTGGCACGCGCAGCGCTGGCTCGATAAACTGCGTGTCTGGATTGCGCCTCCCGGGTGGCGTCCGCCGGACGTGGCCGCGCGTTTCCCCAAGGCGCCCTACGACCCGTACCGCGATTTTTCCCGCTACGATCCGCCGCGCTGTCTGGCGCTCAACCTGTATGCAGCCGCTCAGTTCCTGGCCATCATGGCCGCCAACAGCCAGTTTCTGGCGCTGCTGGCGAAGCAGGGCAACTGGTGGAACCTGGCGTATTTCGCCTTCATTCTGGGCAGCCTCTTCTGCCTGGGCGGAGTCCTCGAAAGCCGGCGAGAGTTCCTGCTCCTGGAAGCGGTACGCGTGGCCGGCGTAGCGGCCGCCGTGCTGGGTTTCGGCGTCTGGTTCGGCGGCGTCCGCGATGCGTCGGTGATTCTCGCGATCGCCACATTTGCCCTGGGATCGCTAGCCGCCCTATTTCTCGCCACGCGGAAACCGGTACCGGCCGCTGCCCGGCGCGCGGCCGCCTGAACTCCCGCGGAAGTCATTCTTGGGCCGTCGATGAACACGGATCAACGCCGATAAGCATCTTGTTTTTCATCCGCGTTTATCGGCGTTCATCGGCGGCTATTTATTCTCCGTGATCTGGCGAAACACGCGCAGCAGGTTGCCGCCCAGGAATTTGCGGATCCGCACTTCGGAGTAGCCGCGGCGCAGCATGGCGTCGGTGATCATCGGCAGATCGCGTATGTCGCGCATGCCGCGCGGCAATGGAGGACCGCCATCGAAATCGCTGCCCAGGGCGACGTGGTCTTCGCCCACCAACTGTATCGCGCGATCGACCACGCCCACCCAGTCGTCCGGGGTCAGCCGGATCTCCTGCGGAATATCGGCGGGCCGCACCGGAAACAACGGCCCGACGATTTTGTCGAGCTCGTAAATCGAAACCTGGGTTCCCCGCTGCAAGGCGGCGGAGTTGTCCCAGAAGGCTTTGCCTGCATGCGCCATGCCCCACTCGAACGCCTTGCGATTGTGGAACTCGTTGCCGATTTGAAAGCCGAACACTCCGCCCTTGGCCGCCAGTTTCTTGAGGAGCGAGTCCGGCATATTGCGCGGAATGTCATTGACCGCGCGCAGTCCGTGATGCGTGGCCACCACCGGGTCTGTGCTCGCCTCGATCGCCGCCGCAATCGCCTCATCGGAGGCGTGCGAGACGTTGATCACCATCCCGAGGCGGTTCATCTCGCGAATCACCTCGCGGCCGCGATCGTTCAACCCTCCCCATTTCGGCGCCGTGCAGCATGCGTCCGCATAATTGCTGGTCCAGTTGTGCGCCGAAAGCTGCACCGAGCGCAGCCCCAGGCGGTACATCTGGCGGATCACCGCCGGGTCGCCATCCAGATCGAAGCTGCCTTCGATGTCGAGGACGGCGGCGATCTTGCCGTTCCCGTGAATGCGGTCGATGTCCGCCGCGTTGCGCGCGATCTCGATGCTCCGGCTGTTGCGGCCGATCTGTTCGAGGGCGCAATCCAGCATGCGCAGCGCCTGTTTGGTTTCGAGGCGGGCGGGATAGTAGTCTTCGATCACAAAGAAGGAAAAAAAGAGCGCGCCGAGTCCGCCCTCTTTGGCGCGCGGCAGGTCGAACTGGCCGTCGGGTTTCCGTTGGCCGATGTCGCCGCCGTGATAGAACTCGCGATCCACGGCATGAATGTGGCCATCGAAAACCAGCGCGCTAGAGTGCAAGGCGCGTGCGCGTTGCGAAACGGCCGTGCCGTCCGGGGTCTGCGCGCTCCCCAACGCCGCGGCGGCCGCCAGAAATACCAATCCGCGGGCCGCGGGCATATAATCGAGGCTCAGGAAACTTCCCATGAGCAATTTGGTGCGTCCAAAGCTCGCCGCCATTGTCACCGCCTATTTCAAGTATTCCCACGCGCAACACATCGTCGACCGCCTGCTGGATGGTTACGGCTGGAACGGCACGCACCATTATCCTCCCATGGATCTGGTGTCGCTTTACGTCGATCAAACCGGCTCCAACGACCTGAGCCGCGAGCGCGCGTCGCGCCACTCGGGCATGAAGATCTATCCCAGCATCGCCGAAGCCCTCTCTGCCGGCGGCAGCAAACTGGCGGTGGATGGCGTGGTGATTGTGGGCGAGCACGGCAACTATCCGCGCAATGAAAAAGGGCAGACGAAATACCCGCGCTACGAATTCTTCGAACAGGTGGTCAAGGTATTTCGCGACAGCGGACGCTCCGTGCCGGTCTTCAGCGATAAGCACCTCTCGTGGAATTGGGATTGGGCGCGCAAGATGTACGACACTTCCCGCGAAATGGGATTTGCTTTCCTGGCCGGCTCCAGTCTGCCGGTGACGTGGCGTACGCCCTCCGTCGAGATGCCCGCGGGCGCGCGCATCGGCGAGGCGCTGTGCCTGGGCTACGGCGGCGTGGACAGCTACGATTTTCACGGCCTGGAAACCGTGCAGTGCATGGTGGAACGGCGGCGCGGCGGCGAGACCGGGGTCGAGTGGGTCCAGGCCTACCGCGGCGACAAATTCTGGGAGGCGCTGCAGCAGGGTGTCTGGCCCAGGCCGCTGATGGATGCCGCGCTGTGCCGCAGCCACACGCTCGTGCCGGCGCGGGCAGGCTTCAGCCATGTTTTCCCGGCGGTGGACGACATGCGGCGGCTGGTGCGAGACCCGGTGGCCTACCGCTATCGGCACGCCGACGGCTTGATGGGCACCGTGCTGCTGATGAACGGGCTGGTGCGGGACTTCAACTTCGCGGCCTACGTCAACGGCGGGAGCGAACCGTGGTCCACCCAGATGTACCTGCCGATGCCGGATGGCCGGACCACGCTGGCCGATTTCTTCAGCCCGCAGGTCAATCACTGCGAGCAGATGTACCTCACCGGCAAGGCGCCTTATCCCATCGAACGGACGCTGCTCACCACGGGGCTGACCGCGGCGGGCGTGGAGAGTCTCTTCCGCGGGCAGACGCGCTACGAGACACCGCATCTCGCCATCCGCTACCAACCCGCTAAAGAATCCACCTTCTGGAGAACCTGACGATGCTGACGCGACGCAACTTTCTTCAGACCGCGGCTCTTCAGACTACCCTGGCGGCCGCGGCCCCCACGACCCCGCCGAAGCGCATCGCGATCGTCGCCACCGTGTACCGCCCGCTCTCCCACGCCCAGCACATGGGCGACCGCTTCCTGGTCGGCTATCCGTACGGCGGCGTCTGGCACCAGCCCGATATGAAGGTGGTGTCGCTCTACACGGATCAAAAACCCCAGGGCGATTTGAGCGGCGCGCGCGCCAGCGAATTCGGTTTCCAGGTCTATCCCACCATCGCCGAAGCCCTGCGCTGCGGCGGTAAGGAACTGGCGGTGGATGCCGTGCTGATCTTTGCCGAACACGGCAACGATTTCTTCGAGCAGTGCATCCAGACGTTCGCACAGGACGCTCGCGCGGTGCCCGTCTTCCATAACCGCCATCTCTCCGACACCTTCCAAAAAGCCAAGGGGATGGTGGAGGCTTCACGTCGCCTACGGTTTCCCCTGTTGGCCGGATCGTCCCTGCCGGTGACCTGGCGGCTGCCGGCCATCGACCTGCCGCTCGGCTGCAGGATCGAGGAAGCCTTGATGGTGGGCGTGGGCGCGAGTGACGCCATGGACTTTCACGCGCTCGAAGGCCTCCAATGCATGGTGGAGCGGCGGCGCGGCGGCGAGACCGGCGTGAAAGCCGTGCAACTGCTGGAAGGCGATGCCGTCTGGAAAGCCGGCGATGCGGGCCGCTACTCGAAGGCATTGCTGACGTCGGCGCTC
>JADGNS010000676.1 GCA_017883355.1 Candidatus Solibacter sp. | reverse complement strand
TCCTGTTCAACGCCACGGCCTCTACCAGTTGTAGCCGTAAGCGCTGGGTGAATCTCTTTGCCTCACTCCAGGAGATCCGAATGAAGGTTACTCGTCGCGATGTATTGAAGGGCGGTATGGCGGTTCCAGCCGTGGCCGCGGTCGGCATGTCGGAAGCCGCAGCCCAAGCCCAGTCCGGCCAAGCCCAAAGCGGGCCGGCGCCAGGCGGCGTTCGAGAGCGGCTGCTGCTCGATTTCGGCTGGCGCTTCCATTTCGGCCACGCCAACGACGCCACGAAAGACTTCGGCTTCGGCGCAGGCAGGTCAGGAGGCTTCCAGAAGACCGGTGGTTTCCTGTCCCCCAGCAACCTCGCCTACGACGATGGCGACTGGACGCCGGTGGACCTGCCCCACGACTGGGCGATCGGCCTCCCGTTCAAGAACGACCCGGCACTGGCCAGCAAGGGTTCCTATCCGTTGGGGCGCGACTACCCCGAGACCAGCGTGGGCTGGTACCGCCGCGTCTTCGACGTTCCCGCGTCCGACGCGGGCCGGCGGATCTCGATTGAGTTCGACGGCTCATACAGGGAAACCATGGTGGTCTTCAACGGCTACTACATCGGCCGGCACAGTGGCGGCTACGATCCTTTCAGCTTCGACCTGACGGATTTCGCGCTTCCCGGCGGCCCGAATGTGCTGCTGGTCCGCGTGGATGCGACTTTGAGCGACGGCTGGTTTTATGAGGGGGCGGGCATCTACCGGCACGTCTGGCTCGTGAAGACCGCTCCCGTCCATGTAAAGAAATGGGGCACCCTCGCCGCCGCCAAGGTGCAGCCGGGGCAGGCCGCCGTTTCCATCCGGACGGAGGTCGAAAATGACGGCAAAGCCGCCGCCAACGTGCGCGTCATCTCGACCATTTTCGACCCCTCCGGCAAGGAAGTCGGCAAGACGGCCACCACGCCGGCATCAGTTGCCATCCTGGGCGAACACACCTACGAACAGCAGATGGTCGTCCGTCAGCCGGCGCTGTGGTCCCTGGAACAACGCAACCTCTATAAGCTGGTGACCGAGATCGATTCCGGGGGGACGGTCGTGGACCGGTACGAGACGCGATTCGGCATTCGCGACCTCAAGTTCGACCCCGACCAGGGCTTCCTGCTGAACGGCAAATCCGTCAAGGTCAAAGGCACCTGCAACCACCAGGACCACGCGGGCGTCGGCGTCGCTCTCCCGGATGCCGTGCAGTACTTCCGCGTGCGGAAACTCCAGGAGATGGGCTGCAACGGCATCCGCACCTCGCACAACCCGCCGACCCCGGAACTCCTCGATGCCTGCGACGCTCTCGGCATGCTGGTCCTCGACGAGACGCGCATGCTGTCCTCCAACCCGGAAGGCTTGGCGCAGTTCGAGAACGTGGTCCGGCGCGACCGCAATCACCCCAGCGTCTTCGTCTGGTCCATGGGCAACGAGGAAAGCGTATCGATCACCGATACCGGCATGAAGATCCTCACCTCGATGAAGCAGACCGCGCTCAAGCACGACACCTCGCGGCCGATATCCATCGCCCCGCCGCCCGCGGGGGACTACATGGGCAGAGGGGGGCTCGTGGTCTGCGACGTCATGGGCTACAACTATGCCGACCCGCAGGCGGAAGCGTGGCACAAGAATAACCCCAAGATGGCGATTCTGGGCACGGAGAACGTCAGCGCCGTGGGCACGCGCGGCGCCTATGTTGCGGACCGGACCAAGGGGACGGTGAGTTCCTACGACCCGTACACCACTACCGGCCGCGCATCGGCGGAAGGCTGGTGGCGGTTCGTCAGCGCGCGGCCGTACATTTCCGGCGGATTCGTGTGGACGGGGTTCGATTACCGCGGCGAACCATCGCCGTATCAGTGGCCGAACATCAGCTCGCAGTACGGCATCATCGACACCTGCGGCTTCCCCAAGGACACCTTCTACTACTACCAGTCGTGGTGGACCATCAAGCCGGTGCTGCACGTGTTTCCGCACTGGAACTGGCCGGGCCTCGAAGGGCAGGAGATCGCAGTCTGGGTGCACTCAAACCTGCTCCGGGTGGAACTGTTCCACAACGGCCAGAGTCTGGGTGCCAAAGACATGCAGAAGGACCAGCACCTGGCGTGGATCGTCAAGTACGCGCCCGGCACCATCGAGGCGCGCGGCTTCAAGGACGGCAAACAGGTCCTGACCGCCAAACGCGAGACCACCGGACCGGCGGCCAAACTGGTGTTGCGGCCGGATCGCACGGAGATTTCGGCCGATGGCGAAGACCTCGCGATCTGCACGGTCGAAGTGCAGGACGCGCAGGGACGGGTTCTGCCGGTCACTGATAGCGACGTCACGTTCAAGGTGACCGGCCCGGGCGCAGTGATCGGCACGGGCAACGGCGATCCCACCAACCACGAACCCGATTCCGGGCCGAAGCGGAAGGCGTTCGCCGGGCTGTGCATGGCGATCGTGCAGTCCGGCAAGACCGCCGGCAGCCTCAAGGTGGAGGCGAACTCGCCGGGATTGACCGCGGCGACCGTCACCATCACGAGCAAAGCGGTGAAACTCCGGCCGCAGGCGGCGGTATGGGAGCGTGAAGTTCCCGCCGGGACCGGCATCACCGGACTGTGGCGTCCGGCGACGGTGGCCGCGGCCGCGCAATCCGGTAATCCGATGGCCCTGGCGGGCGCCGGAGCGGACACGGTTTACACGTTCCGCCAGGACGGGAACACGCTGACGGGCAAGGTGGAATCGTCGGGCGGCGGCGGCTTCGGCGGACGCGGAGCCCCGTCGGGCGGACCGATCGAGGACGGGAAGGTAGAGAGTTCCAATATCTCGTTCCGGACCGGGACCACGACCTACACCGGAACCATTAACGGAGACCAGATCGAGTTGCGTCAGACCGGTGGGGCGGGTGGGCGCGGCGGACGTGGCGGTGGGACTGCCGCCGCCGAGACGGGACCGCGCCCGGCCATCGGGCCTCCCCCGCAGGGCACCGATCCGTCGTTCGGCGCAGGCGGGGGCGGCGGCCGCGGCGGTGCCCAGACGCCGGCGCCAACCATACTGCGGCGGGCGAAGCGCTAGGACTGCACGGGCTTCCGGTGGTTGCCGTGATCGCAATTCGCGCGATGATGCGCACTGCGCCACCACAGTTCCCGCCCCTAAAATCACCACCTTCGGATGGCGGGCCTGGTCCGCCTCGTAGCTGGCGGGGCCGTAGTTGTACCCTGCGACATCCAGGTACTGGAAGGCGGAGTCCATCCCCTCGCTGCGCCCATTGATCCCAGCCGTCCTGCGCCGGGATGGCGAGAACGTCCTGGCCGTGCGGGTTCGCAACGAGGGGAATAAACAGCCGTTGGTACTCCGTCTCCGGGATCTATCGCCATGTCCGGTTGAACGTCACCGGCGGCGTGCGCGTGCCGCTGTGGGGTGTGTTCGTTCTAACAACCGGCCTTCGGTCCCGTCTATCTGTCTATGCCATCCCTTGATCGCCGATCGTTCTTTCAGCAGATGTTCGCGGCGGCCCTCGTCAAGCCCGCCTGGAAATCGGCGCCGCCGGCGCCTTACCTGGCGGAACTGGCCACCCTTATGCGCGCCGCGCCGGTGCCGGGCGCGGTGATTGGAGTGCTGAACGACCGCAAGCTCTCCTGGATCGCGCCGCTGGGCGTTCGCACTGCCGGGTCGTCCGAACTCGTCACCGGCTCCACTTTATTTCAGGCCGCGAGCCTGACCAAGCAGGTCACCGCCCACGCGGCCTTCGCCCTGCGCGCCCAAGGCAAGCTCTCCTTCGACAAGTTCTTGGTGGATTACCTGGACGATCTGCCGAACCCCGTTGCCCGTACCGTTACGCTCCGCCACGTGCTGAGCCACTCTTCAGGCTTCCCCAACTGGAGGTCCGGCGAAGCCTCGAAGCCGGCGCCGGACCTGGTGCCTGCCTTCACGCCGGGTTCAAAATTCCAGTATTCCGGCGAAGGCTTCTTCTACCTCCAGCGCATTCTCGAAAAGCAGGGCTTTG
>JADGNS010000675.1 GCA_017883355.1 Candidatus Solibacter sp. | reverse complement strand
CGCTCGATTCCACCCGCCTCATCACCGCCGCGCTCGAAACCCACTACGCCGACCCGCGCACCATCGTCGTCGAAGATCCGCTCGGCAAGTTCCTCGACGTGGTCTCCTGCAATGAGTACATCGGCTGGTACGATGGGCTCCCCGAAAAGATCGACACCATTACCTGGCAGACGCCCTATGAGAAGCCGTTCATCCTGAGCGAATTCGGCGCCGACGCGCAGGCCGGCCGCCACGGCGGCGATCTCACGCGCTTCACCGAGGAATATCAGGCCAACGTCTACCGCCGCCAGGTGGCCATGTTCCGCCGGATTCCCTTCCTCAATGGCACCATCGCCTGGGTGCTGGTGGATTTCCGCTCGCCGCGCCGCCCTCTGGCCGGCATTCAGGACTACTACAATCGCAAAGGCCTGTTCTCCGATCGCGGAGAGCGCAAGCCCGGCTTCTACATCCTGCGCGACTACTATAGATCGATGGAGTCTAAGTGAATACTGAGTTCCTGATCGCGGGCGTGGTGTGGTACGTGGTGTTCCTGCTTTCCACCACGTGCCACGAAGCCGCCCATGCGTGGGCCGCGAAGCTCGGCGGCGACCTGACCGCTTTCCATGGCGGGCAGGTCTCGCTCGATCCCATCCCCCACATCCGCCGCGAACCCTTCGGCATGGTAATTTTTCCCCTGCTGACCTATGCCACGGGCGGTTGGATGATGGGCTGGGCCAGCGCGCCCTACGACCCCCACTGGTCGGAACGCTATCCGCGCCGCGCGGCCTGGATGTCGCTGGCGGGCCCCGGAGCGAATTTCTCGCTCGCCATTTTCGCCAGCATCCTGATCCACATCGGCATCTGGACCGGCTTCTTCCGCTACCCGGACTCGGTGAGCTTCATGCACGTAGTGGAACCGGCGGCCGCGGGTGTCGCCTCGGGAGCAGCCACTTTCGTGAGCCTGATGTTTTCGCTCAACCTGCTGTTGGGCACGTTCAATCTGATCCCGGTGCCGCCGCTGGATGGCTTTGGCGCCCTCGGCCTGTTCGCCCCCGAGGACCTGGCGCGCCGCATCCAGCACCTCGGCCATTCGCTCGGCAGCTTCAGCATCATCGGCTTGCTCCTGGCATGGCAGGTCTTCGATCCCGTCTTCCAGCCCCTCTTCGCCTTCGCCCTGCGCGCCCTCTACCCCGGCCAAGGATACGGCACTTGACCCAGCCCCCAGTGTCTTCTCTGCGGAAACCTGCCTTGGTGGGACAGGCTTCAGCCTGTCAATCCGAGCGAAGCTCGGACATCTTTACTACCCACACCAGGTTTCCCAGGCCATTCCACCACGACGCCGTCGTGGCAAGGGCTCTGCGTTGAATGGCCATCTCCCAGGCTGAGCCCCTCATGCAAATCTCCTCCCACCGCCTCCAGATCGCCACCCGTGGCAAGGGCCTCTACGAAATCACCGCCCAGATCGCCGCCTGGCTGGAGAGCGCCCATGTCCGCGCCGGCCTGCTTACCGTGTTCGTCCCGCACACCTCCGCCTCGCTCACCATTCAGGAGAACGCCGACCCGGATGTGGTGCACGACCTCAACACCTTCTTCAACCGCCTGGTGCCCGAAGACAGCCGCCTCTACCGCCACACCATGGAGGGTCCGGACGACATGCCGGCCCACATACGCGCCGCCCTCACCCTCACCCAGCTTTCCATTCCCGTCGAGCATGGCCGCATGGCGCTCGGCACCTGGCAAGGAGTGTATTTATTCGAACACCGCGCTACGCCGCATCGCCGCGGTGTGCTGCTGCATTTGATCGGCGAACCGTGATAGGCTTCGGATCATGGGCATCTCCCGTCGTGATTTTCTCGGCACCGCCGCTCTCGGCGCGGTAGCCGCGCCGCTGGTCTCCGCCACCGGCATGCCGATGCGCCCCTTGGGCAGCACCGGCGCGCATGTCTCCCTCCTGGCCTTCGGCGGCGGCAGCCGCTTCGTCAGCTACGGGGAAGCGCCCGCCATCGCCGCGTTGAACCACGCGCTCGATCTCGGCATCACCTACATCGATACCTGCGACAGCTACGGCCCCAACGGCGAAAGCCAGTTGTGGATCGGCAAGGTGCTCAAGCAGCGCGGCCGCAAGGGACTCTGGCTGGCCACCAAAATCGGCCCGCGCAAGTACGACGATTTCATGCGCATGCTGGACACCAGCTTCAAGCGCCTCCAGGTGGACCAGGTCGACCTGCTGCACATTCACGCCCTGATGGGCCCCGACGATCTGGCCGCCGTCTCCGCCAAGGGCGGCGCTTATGAAGCCGCTATGAAGGCCAAGGAACAGAAGATGGCGCGCTTCATCGGCATCACCTGCCACGCCTTCCCCGACGTCCTCAAGACCGCGCTGGAACGCCACCAGTTCGATTGCACCCAGATGGCGCTCAACGCCGCCATGCGCAGCCAGGAGAAGGGCGCCCAGCCCAGCTTCGAAACCGTCGCCCTCCCCGTGGCCCTGCGCAAGAAGATGGGCATCACCGCCATGAAGATCTTCGCCGCCGACGTGCTGGTGGGCCAGGCATCCCCCGACAAGCTGATTCACTATGCAATGTCGCTCCCCGTGGCCGCCACCGTCATCGGCATGCCCAAGGTGGAGCACATCGAGGCCAACGTGGCGGCAGCCAAAGCCTTCAAGCCGCTGCCTGGGCCGGAGATGAAGAAGATGTCCGGCGACCTCTACGAGAAAAACAAAATCGCGCTGAACACTTACTTCCGCGATCACCGGGACGCGTAGCCGATTCCATCCCAGCCGCGACCGTCAGAGTTTCTCGGCTTGCAGGCGAGCCCCCGACCCTCATCGCACGTTAATCGTGACCACGTTCGAGGTCTGCCCATCTACCGTCAGAGACACGTTGATCTCGCCGCTGCCGCGCAAAGTGAGCGGCAGTCCGACGTTGACCTGGTCGAGCCCAACGAAATTGGGAGCCGGTCCCGCATAGAGCGCCGGCACGCTGACGCCATTGATCGTGACCGTCACGTTCCCGAGCGAGCTGCGATTGCGGATTCCCGTGCCGTAGAAGCTCACGTAAATTGGCTGATCGACGCCCAAAACAAGCGGTACGGAGACGCACCCCAGGTTCCCGCACTGAAACACCGGCACGGGCGACTGCAACTGCGGATTGCCCGCCTGCACCGCTACCGCCAGAGCGGCCGCCACGCCGGAACCGGTCCCGCTCATGCTGAAGAGCGCCGGCGCCACCGCCTGTACCGCGCCAGTGAAGCTTTGACCTCCCACGGCGAAAGTCGCAGTCCCGGAAGCGGTGCCGTCCGGCACCAGGAAATTGATCTGGCCCGGCGAAACGTAAAGCAGCGGAGCGCTCCGCAGCGCCCCCGCGGAATCCGTGACCGCCAGCGTGACGCCGCCCAGCGAGACCGGCAGCGGCAGCGGACCGGCCTGCGCGGTCGCCGCCGCCAGGTTCTGGCCGTAGAGCGAAGCCAGCGAACCGGCGGCGACAGCGCTGCTCGCCGCCGCGGCCGATTGGATGCCGCTGCCGCCATTGATCACCCCGTAATACCGCGCCATCCAATAAGGCAGAATATAGTCGACACCCGCGTTTTCGATGACTCCGGAGCCGCCGCCCGTAAGTTGAAACGGATCCACTTCCCACAGAAACGTCGCCGGTGGCCGTAGCGCAACGGGCACCGGCTGACAGGCTTCGCTGCCGCACACCGTGACCTTCGAGGAGACGTCGACGTAGAAATCGCGCCGCGGACGCTGCAGCCACTGGTCCAGCAACGCGCGCGTCTCCGCGTCGCGCGCCGCGTCGGGACCGCGCAGCGCCCGGTCGATCGTGTTGAAGAACGCGTTCTGATGCGGCGCCGTGTGGGTACGCAGCGCCAGGTACGCGCTCCGGTTGTCGCTGTTGTCCTGCACGCCCACCAGGTGGTAGAGCGTCATGTAATCCAGGTTGAACTTGAAATACGAACTGTTACTCAACACATCGAACCCAACGGCCGTGCCCACCGGCAGCACCAGGAACGGCCCGCTCA
>JADGNS010000674.1 GCA_017883355.1 Candidatus Solibacter sp. | reverse complement strand
TGGCCCATGAACTCTACCATATCTTCGCCAACACCCTGCGGCACGGGTCGGTCGGTGTGGCGAAAGAGAGCTACAGCATGCAGGACCTGCTGTCGGACGATTTCCAGTTCCAGGCCAGGGAATCGCGCATGCTGCAGACCAACCGGCCGAGACCCGCGGTAGAGAGCGTTGCCGGGACCATGTAGCAGTTGCGCATAACCGGGACAGTCACTGCCGGCCCGCCCCACCTCGGATTATGACCGGGCGGCACTGGTCATCTGCGATACCATATTCCGGGCATATTCAGCGGCATCCCAAAACTTTTTGCGCAGGTGCTCGGGGGCGGGCTCCGGTCCGACAGTAGATTCGGCGGACTCGTAGGCCAACACGCAATCCAGTACTGCGCCCAAAACGCCTTCCCGCTCCAGGAGTGCGCGCTTGAAGCGGATATCGATGGGAAGCGGCTCAACCAGCGCGGCAAGAGGTTCATTAAAGACGGAATCGAGCGTGCTCAACAGGCCGGTGATGTACGCTTCCTGGGCGGAGCAGTGAAACGAAGGGCCGATGAGTTCGGCCATGCGGGCGCGCTGTAGGGCGGCCTCGAGGTAACCCGCGGGACAATCGTCGTTGCCGGCCAGCACCAGCAGCGTGGCCCAACGCGAAACGAAATCGATGCCGAGCATCATCACGGCCTGCGCCGGCGAGCGGATCTCGCTGCGCCGCCGGTGCAGCGCCGAGTTGGCGAGGCGCAGCAGTCCGTAAGTCAGCGGGGCGTCGCGCGCAATGGTGGCGGCGATCATGCTGGCGGAACTTTCCAGGTTGGCGCATTCGCTGAGAAGGGAGATCACCGAGAGGCGGTTGGCAGGGATGCGGCGGCCTGAGAGGACTTCCGGACGGCGCAGGTAGTAGCCCTGGAAAAGGGCACAGCCGAGTTTCTTGCACCAGCGGAACTCGGCCTCGGATTCCACCTTCTCGGCGATAATCCCGACGTCGAAGCGACGCAGCAGCGCCAGATGTTCCTGAAAGCGTCCCGCGCCTAGCGCCTGGAGGTCGAGTTTCACATAGTCGGCAAGCGCGATCATGGGGACGATGGCCTCGGAATACACGAAATCGTCGAGCGCGATGCGGTAGTGGAGGCTCTTCAGGCGGCGCAAAGCATCGAGAGTCCCCGGATCTGCCGCGACATCCTCCAGGACTTCGATCACGCAGCGATCGGGGGGGAGGATGGGGGCCATGCTGAGGAGAGCGCGCGTGTGATTGATGAACACCGGCTGTAGCGGGGAGACGGTGGGCAGCCCGATTTCCAGGAACGCCTTGAGCATGACTTCGGCGCTGGCCTGATCGGCATCGCGGAAACGCGCCGTGGTGTCGCCGGCGGCGCGGCGGTAAAGCAGCTCGTAAGCGCGGATGTCGCGATTGGGGCCGTAGATGGGCTGCCGGCCGAGGTAGACCGTGGCCTCCGCCAGGTGTCTTGTCAAACTCTCCATCCTAATAGTGAGATCGGCCGATTACCGTTTTCCTTGAATCCAGGGGAGGGAGTACGCACCCTAGCGGCGGGAGAATTGGCTGTCCGTGAGCATCCACACGTTGGGGTCCAGTTCCACCGATGAAGGTTCTGTGGCGGCGGCGATCTGGAATTTCTGAACCTTGGCCGTGCACTCGATGCGCTGGACGGCCGGCGGGGCACCGGCGACCGTAATCGCGATCTCCAGGGGAAGTCGGTAGGCCGCGCCGGACTGGGTCTGCGCCAGCTCGATTTCGATCTGCTTCATGGCGGCGTTGTACGTCCATCCGCCGGAAACCACGGGGGAGCCGGGACGCAGCAGCCACTGCTCGAAGAACCAGCCCAGCTCCGCGCCCGAGGTCTCTTCCATGACGCGCCGCAGATCGCCGGTGGACGCGTTGGAATCGCGAAAGCGGCGGTAGTATTCGCGGATTCCGGCCCAGAACTTCTCCGTGCCGATTACGCCGCGGAGCATGTGCAGCACCCAGCCGCCTTTCTGGTAAACGATGGGCGCGGGCGCGCGGCCACCCTGAATATCGGGGAGATTGTCGTGGACTACGGCGACTCCAGGTGTTTGTTTTTCCAAGCTGAAGATACTGGCGCGGGATCGCCGCATGACGCCGAGAAAGGTGTCCCGACCCTCGTAGAACTCGCTGGCCAGGCAGGCGAAGTAGGTGGCGAAGCCTTCGCTCAGCCAGGCGTCGTCCCAATCCTTCTCGGTGACGGAATCGCCAAACCACTGGTGGGCGATCTCGTGCGCCACCAGGCCGAAAGCGGGACGATCCGTGACGCTGCGTTCGCCAAAGAAGATGGCGCTGGCGTGCTCCATGCCGCCGCCCATGCCCGCCACCTCCACGTCGGCCAGTTTTTCATAGGGGTAAGGGCCGATGTGGGAGGCGAAGAACTCGATGGCCCGGCGGGTGGGTTCTTCAAAGGTGAGAATGCCGTTGTCGCGATCCTGCGGGAAGACCCAGGTTTGGAGCGGCACGCCACTGGCGGTAGCGAAATGCCGCGAGGCGAATTGCGCCACACCGATATTGTTGAGCCACGACGCGATGGGCACCGATTGCTTCCAGTGGGTCATTCTGCGGCCGTCGCCGAGATCGAGTTCCTCCTGCAGGAGGCCGTTGGCCACCACCTGATATTTGGCAGGCGCGGTCACCAGAAATTCGCTGGTGGCCTTGTCGGAGGGATGATCGATCACCGGAAGCCACTGGCGCGCCAGCGTGGGCCAGTTCCAACTGAAGAAGGTGCGGTCGCCGAACTTGTTCTTGGCGATGTGCAGTCCGGCGCCCGGGACACCGCCGTATTTCACGGTGAACTGCCGGCGCTCGCCGGGCGCGGGAGCGGAATCCAGGGTGATGGCGAGGCGGTCGGAAACGTGCTCAAACTTGAGGGCGGCGCCGCGGGAGGAGACTTCGGCAACGGTCATGCCCTTGCCGTCCTTGAGGCTGGTAAGGTCGAGGACGATTTGCGTGACGCCGGCCTGCAGGAAGCGCAGGTCCACCGTGGTCTCGCCCGCCACTTCGTCGTCGGCATCGCTCAGAGCGATGCGGAAGATGTAGTGCTGGGCATCGATGGCGGGCTGGCGCGGGTAGTTGTCCGCGAACGCCGCTGTTGCAAACAGAGCGGCGAACAGAGCGGCGCACAGAACGACGCACGGAAACATACTGCGGCGCAGCAACTTTGGCATAGACCCTCTTTCGAGTTACTATACTGCAATTCGACCCGATGACTCCCACCCTGAAGATCGGCGCGGTGCAAATGCTCGCTCTCGCGGCCGTGGGCGTGGTCGCCGGCACGTGGCTCAAGCGGCGCCTGCCGCTGCTCGACCGGTTGCACATTCCCACGCCGATCGCCGGTGGCATGCTGTATGCGGTGGCGGCGCTCGGGTTGCGCTACGCGGGCGTCAACGTGGAGGCGGACGTCGTGTTGCGCGATCTGCTGATGGTGGCGTTCATGACGACCATCGGCCTCGGCGCGCGGCTGCAACTGATTCGCCAAGGGGGCGCGCGGGTGATCTGGTTTCTGGGAATTGCGAGCCTCGGCGCGGTACTACAGAATCTGCTGGGGATCGCGCTCGCGCACGCGCTCGGAGTGGACCCGCGGTTGGGGATCCTGACCGGGTCGGTAGCGCTCGCGGGGGGGCCGGCGACATCGCTCGCCTTCGGCGGCACGTTCGAAAGGATGGGGGTGCAGGGCGCGACCACGGTGGCGTTCGCCTCGGCAACGTTCGGCATCGTGGTGGCGGGCCTGATTGGCGGCTACATCGGCGGTTGGCTGATCCGGCGACACGGCCTGGAGGCGGGCGAAGGCGCGCCGGCGCCAACCGTTGAGGCGCCGGCGGAAGCGGGATCGCAGTTAAATACGGTGATCGTGCTGGCGATTGCGATGGGCGCCGGGAGTCTGGTGAGGGCCGGGATTCAGGCGCTCGGGGTGGTTCTGCCGGTGTACATCGGCTCCATGATGGTGGCGGTGGCGATGCGCTATCTGGACGATCGATATCGCTTCGCCGGCATCACACAGG
>JADGNS010000673.1 GCA_017883355.1 Candidatus Solibacter sp. | reverse complement strand
GTGTTCGAACCGGTTCAAGTCGAAGGAGAAGCCGCGGTTCTCTTCCAGCGGCATGGGCACGGGGGTCGCGCCGCAGAAGCGGATCATGGATTCGTAGATAGGGAATCCGGGGTTGGGATAGATGACTTCGTCCCCCGGTTCCAGCAGCGCCAGCATGGGGAAGAAGATGATCGGCTTGCCGCCCGGTACTACCGAGACGTGCTGCGCGCCCACCCGAATGCCGCGCGTGCGCGAAATGTGGGCGGCGATGGCTTCGCGCAATTCGGGCTGGCCCTGCGTGGGCCCGTAGTGAGTCCAACCTTCGTCGAGCGCCTTTTTGGCGGCAGCGACCACGTGGGGAGGAGTCGGGAAATCGGGCTCGCCGATTTCCAGGTGAATCACGCTGCGACCTTGCGCTTCCAGCGCACGGGCGCGCACCAAAACGTCGAAAGCCGATTCAACGCCGATGCGGGACATTCTTTCTGCGAGCTTCATGGTCCCTACACTTTCCTGAACATCCCCAGCTTAACCTGAAAGCACCTCGCGGTGGGGGTGCTGAGGCAATATTGCCCAACGATGCCCGGCGGCCGGCCGGGGTAGAATGGGCTTAGCGCGGACCATCCGCTTTCCTATCCACGTTTTCCGTCTTTCGGCGTCATGTTTGGTAGGAAGCTAGTGGAAATCGCCGTTGATAGACAGATGAGCGAAGTCGCAGAGCCCGGCCTGGAAGCGGCAGACCGGCAAAACCGCTTTGTTTCTGAACACTTACGGCGAGTTTTTGTGCAGATTTACCGGATTGTCGACAACGTCGCGGACGCCCAGGATCTAACCCAGGAAACCTTCATCAAAGCGCTGCAGCACCAGGAACAACTCAAGGACGAACAGAAGGCAGCGCACTGGTTGTCGAGAATCGCGACAAATACCGCGATCGACTTCCTGCGGCGTAACTCCCGCGCCACCTTTTGTGAAATCGACGAGGCTCCCGAGAGCCACGCCGAAAGCCCGGAACAGGAACTCCTGCGCGGTGAGCATCGCCGGTACCTGGAAGACGGATTGCGCCTGTTGAGTCCCCGCGAGCGGCAGGCATTATTGTTGCGCGACGTGGAAGGCTTGCCCGCGGAGGAAGTTGCGAGCATACTGGATTGCTCCAAGGCCACCGTGCGTTCGCATATCGCCAACGCGCGGACGAAACTGCGGCGGTACATGGAAAAAAGGAAGCGGTAGCAAGATGAAGCACCCGAGTCAGGAAATTTTGGCATTGCACGCCGGCGGCGATCTCGGCTGGATGGCGCGCTGGAAGACGGCGCGCCACTTGGCGAATTGCGCAAGCTGCGCCGCGGAAGTGGACGCATTCGCCCAATTCCGCGACACGCTGCCGGAACTGAACCAGATCCCTGAAGTATCGTGGAACCGGATTGCGGCGGAGATGCGCGCCAATATCCGCCTGGGGCTCGCCGCCGGAGAGTGCGTGCGGTCGAGCAACCCCCTCTTGCACGATTCCCCCCTTTTTAGCGGCGCGCGCGCCACGCTGGCCCTGGCCAGTGTACTGGCGCTGCTGGTAACCGGCCTGATGCTGGAACGTCCCGCGCCCATGAGGGCCAGAGCCAACGAGCCGATCGTGCAGGCCACCGTAAACGGGATTCAGAGCCGCTCCGGCGACCAGGCATTCGGGCTGATGCACTCCGGCGCGCTCCGCGTGACCTACACGGTCGGCGCGCAGGGAACCTTAGGAGCTCGTTACACCGATCCGGAAACGGGCAATGTAACGATGACAAAAGTATATGTGGAGTAACGTGAAAATACTCGCGGCGGCAATCGTGTTCGTGGGCGCGGCCAGTCTGGCGGCACAGGATGCGGCGATCCCAAAGGAGGGCGTCAATATCAATTTGCCGGACAATTCCCCTCTGTCGCTGAAATCGTTCACCGTGGGCGATTCGCGCGCCACGGCGCGCGGCGCGGCGCTGGCGCTCGATCTGCACATGTCGGCGACGCTGGCCAACAACAGTCCGCGCCGCATCCACGGCGTGACCCTGCGGGTTGTGGCCCAGGAAGTCACGCTGGGCGGCAAGGGCTCCGTCACCTATCCCAGCCTCAACGTGGGGCCGGGCGAGACCTTCCAGGTGCGCATCGATATGCAGCTCATGCGCCCGTCGCAGGTCACCGGCGCGCCGCTGGTTCAGGTGGATCTGGACGGCGTGTTGTTCCAGGACCTCAGCTTTTTCGGGCCGGACCGCCTCAACTCGCGCCGCATGATGACAGCCTGCGAGATGGAAGCGCAGCGCGACCGCGAACATTTCAAACGCATCCTGGCGCAAGCCGGTAAAGCTGGTTTGCAGCGCGAAATGCTGGAGAGCATGGCGCGCCAGAGCGAAATCTCGCAGCTCGCCGTCAGCGTGAAGCGTAGCGGCCGCTCCGTGACCAGCGCGGCCACGGGGCCGGAACACGACGCCGAGTTTGCCTTTCTGCAATTCCCCGATTCCCCCGTGGAGCCGCTCAAGGGCTCGGCGCGGATCTCCGGCAATGAGGCGCGCACGCCGCTCATTGAAGTGCGCAACAAGAGTAACCGGCCCGTGAAGTATGTCGAGATGGGCTGGATTGTAAGCGACCCTTCGGGCAAGCAGTACATGGCCGGATCGCTGCCATCGGCGGATTCCGACCTCATCCTGCCGCCCGGGCGAAACGCCAGCCTGTTGCAGGAGACCACGCTCAACTTCTCCGCCAAAGGCCAACCGGTGAACGTGCGGAAGATGGTGGGCTTCGTCAGCCAGGTGGAATTCGCCGACGGCAAGATCTGGGTGCCCAACCGGCAGAACCTGGACAACGCGCATCTGCTGAATGTGCTCCCGGCCTCCGCCGAAGAGCAGCGCCTGACCGACCTCTACCGCAAGCGCGGCATCGAAGCGCTGGCCGCGGAGTTGGGGAAATTCTAGCCAGGAAAACACATTTGGCCGAAGCGTCTTTCCTCTACCACACCATCAGTTCAATCGCCGCCCCCGGCTCGCATTTCACCATCTTCGCCGCGCTGCCCTCGCGCAACGAAACTTCGTAATACCCGGAGCTGCCCAAAATCAAGAACAGTTCCCCCGCGCCGCCCTCCGCATAATTGCGTGCCAAAGCCGTCACTTCCTGCGGCCCCAGCGCCAGCGTAAAATTGCGCGTCTCCAGATCGCCGAACTCGCCGACATGAAAATTCGTGACGATATTCCCGAAGCGGTCGATCTTCAGAATCCGCCCGATCCAGGTGCGCTTCCCTGCCCTGTGCGGCTTTTCGAACTCGGGCTTCAGATAATCCTGCATCGGCTTCCCGATGCGCGCCGCCGGTACCCCCGCCGCCAGGTGCGCGCCTACCGGAGCGAAGATGTCGCGCCCGTGAAACGTCTGGCTCACCGGATGACGGAAATATGTCTCGTTGGACACGTGCCGCACCTTGCTCTTCTCGTGCAGGTACACCATGGAGAGCACCCCGTTGTCCGGGCCCAGAAAATACTGCCCGCCCGCTTCCACCAGAATCGGCCGCCGCGCCGAGCCCACCCCGGGGTCCACCACCACCACATGCACCGTCTTCTTCGGGAAATAGCGCCACGCCTGCGCGATCAGGTACGCGCCCTCGGCGATCTCAAACGGCGTCACGCCGTGGCTGATATCCACGATCTGCGCCGCCGGGCAGATGCCCAGAATCACGCCTTTCATCGTCCCCACGAAATGGTCCGTGAGGCCGAAATCGGTGGTCAGGGTTAGAATCGGTCGCGTCATTGGTAAAATGGGTTCAAGTGCAGCATTTCTACTTCGATCACAACGCCACCACACCCGTCGCTCCAGAGGTTCTCGAGACGGTGGTGTCGTGCCTCGGACAAGTGTATGGTAACGCGTCCAGCATCCACCATTTCGGACAGGCAGCGAAACAGCGCCTGGAAGCCGCGCGCCGCCAGGTGGCCTCGCTCATCAATGCCAGTGCGTCCGAAATCATTTTCACCAGCGGCGGCACGGAGGCCAACAATCTCGCCATTCTTGGTCTCACCCGCGCCTCCTCCGCCGCGCC
>JADGNS010000672.1 GCA_017883355.1 Candidatus Solibacter sp. | reverse complement strand
CTGTGCGTCCAGGTCGTTGAGGATCTCCCGCGCGCTCGCGTACCGTTTGGCCGGATCCTTCTCCAGACACTTCAGGATGATGTGGGCCAGGTAGTCCGGCATCTCCGGGAAAACCGTCCGCGGATCCCTGGCCGGCTCCGTCACCCGCTGGTACATGAGCTGCATCGCCGATTCGCCGCGAAACGGAATATCCGCCGTGAACATTTCGTACACGATCAGGCCCAGCGAATAGATGTCGGCGCGATGATCCACCTCCACGGCTTCCACCTGTTCCGGGGACATGTAGCGCGGCGTGCCCACGATCTGTCCCGTCCGCGTCATCATGGTGAGGTCCGCTTCCAGCGATTTGGCCAGCCCGAAATCCGAAACGTAGAGGTTGTCGCTCTTGTCGATCAGGATATTCTGCGGTTTGAGGTCGCGGTGGACCACGCCTTCGTTGTGCGCCGCTTCCAGGGCCGCGCACAGTTGGCGCGTGAACTTCAGCGCGCGGTCGAACTCCAGGCGGCCTTCCTTTTCGATCAGCCCCGCAAGGTCGCTTCCTTCCACGAAGGCCATGGTGATGAACTTCACGCCGCCGGCGTCGCCCAGATCGTGGATGCGCAGAATATTCTTTTGCGAGACCTTGCTGGCCAGCAGCAGTTCCTGTTTGAATCGCTGCATCGTCTGCGGATTGGTGGCCAGTTCCGGCCGCACCAGTTTGAGAGCGACCATGCGCCCCAGTTCGGTGTCGTAGGCCTTGTACACCGCGCCCATCCCACCCTCGCCCAGCAGCGATTCGATGCGGTACCGCGTGCCGAATGCCGTGCCGGGCGCCAGATTGGTGGGCAGGACGGAGCCCGCGACCGGCGCACCCCAAGTGTCCGCGTGCGAAGTGCCTGGCGGCGGCGTAAGCAGACCGGAGGCGGTCAGGGGCTCGGCGGCGGGCGCCCGTTGCGCAGCCGTTGAGCCGTCCAGCATCACGGTCTGCGCGTCGCCGGCGTCATGCAGAGCCCGGCCGCATTGCCCGCAGAAACGCAGGTTATCCGAATTGGCGGCACTACAATTTGGGCAGACCATTCACCGCGACCTCTGCGAACCCTTTCCAATAAACGGTACCCGCTATTATGAGGCCTGGGGCTCGCTCCTGCAACGTGGCGGGTCCCGCTCGTCCCGCTCGTGGAGAGTCCGCACGGGTGGGGCGGAACCACAGCGTCGCTGGGGCGGACCCCACGGCGGACCCCCCGGTCCGCGCGGGTCCCCCTGGACCCGCTCTTGGCGCGACGCATCGGGTTCTTGCACCGCGGCGTGTCTGTACAATATCATTTGCTTCTCTTACCAGTGTCTTCGCGCTTCGGCGGCATCGGCCTTCTGCTGGCCGCTACCGCCGCCGCACTTGTCTACCAGGCCTGGCATCTCGGCATGACCGCCGATGAGCCCTCTCACTTTGCGGCGGCATACCAGTATTGGCTGGGCAACGACGTGCTCCGCCCCAGCGACTCGCCGCCTTTGTTGCGCATGGCCGGCGGCTGGGTTCCGCGCCTGTTGGCCGCGCCGCTGCGGCGCGATACCGATGGCTGGCGGCGGCGCGACGCCTACCAGATCGGCGCCGAGACCTTCAGCGCGCTCGACGGCGCGCACGCCAGGCGCCTCCTGTTTCTGACCCGTCTGCCGTTCCTGTTGTTCCCGCTGGGCATCGTGTTCCTGGTGTGGCAATGGGGGCGGGCCCTCTTCTCGCCGTGGGTTTCCCTGACGCTGGCCGCCTCGGCCGCGCTCGAACCCACCATGCTGGGCCACGGCGCGCTCATCAAGTCCGACGTGGCGGCCGCCTTCGGCGCCCTGCTATTCGCCTGGTGCGCCTGGCGTTATTGGCAGGCGCCCGCGCTGCGCCGCCTGCCGGCTCTTCTGCTGGCCCTGGTGGTGGGAGTGCTCGCCAAGTTTACCTTGCTGCCGCTGGTAGGGTTCGCCTTCATCCTGGTCTTGATAAAAGGGCCGCGCTGGGCCGCGTTGCTCGTACCCTTGACCGTCTACCTGGCCATCCTCGCCGCCTACCAATTCCGCGCCGCACCCGTGGAAAAGGAGGAGCTCGACCTCTTCCTCCCCGCCGGCGTCCCGGCGCGGCTCTTGCCGGTGGCCACGGCCGCGGCGCGGCTGCCGTGGCCCAAACAGTTCGTGCGCGGCATCCTGTTCATCGGCGGCAGCCTGCACGACCAGGGCTTTCCAGGGTACATGCTGGGCCGAACGATCAACGGCACCGTACCCCTCTACTTCCCCCTGGCCTGGGCCGTCAAGTTTCCCATCCCCTTGCAGATCCTCACCCTGGCGGGCCTGGCTGCGCTAGGGATCCGCCTCTGGCGCCGCCAGTTCCGTTCCGCCGACCTGTTCCTGTGGGGAAGCGCAGCGTGGTTCTTCGTCACCGCGATGTTTTCCAACTATCACATCGGCTTCCGCCACGTGATGCCGGCGCTGCCGTTCTTCATTCTCGGCGGCGGACTGGCGCTCGGGCGCTGGGCAGCCGGGCGCGCCGGCCGAGGGCTGGCGCTCCTCCTCCTGTTGTGGCTCGCGCTTTCGTCGCTACGCGTGTACCCGCAGGGCATTTCCTATTTCAACGAATGGGTCGGCGGCCCGGAAAACGGATGGAAGTACCTGGCCGATAGCAACCTGGACTGGGGACAAAACCTTCCGGAACTGGCCGATTACGTGCGCCTGCACCGCATCGCGCGCATCAACTTGTACATTTTCGGGTTGGACGATCCCGGCCACTATCTCGCGCCCGGAACCTGGTTCCCGCAGCCCTGGCCCCAACCGCCCCGCATCCCGCCCGGATCGCGCCTCGATCCGGCGCCGGGCACTTATGCCGTGAGCTTCAATGCGCTGGCGGGCTTCGCCGCGCAGGAAGGGTACCAGGATTACCTGGATTGTTTCCGGAAGCGGCAGATCAAGGGGCGCGCGGGATATTCCATTTTCATCTACGAGGTGGAGTGAGCTTGGCGGATTTCGCCGCCTTGCCAACTCCCGATCGCGCTGCCCGCCGCGCCCCCGGGACCTTGCCGATGCGAGGGTCTCTGGCGACGACGAGTTCGCAGGCGTGCAGCGCCGCCTCTTCGAAATCCGGCGTGTCCGCCGCAAGCACCTGCCAACCCGTCACCTTCTTCCCGAATACCTGAATGGATCGCATGTTCGGGAACTCGCGGCGCAGACTCTCGTGGTGCTCTTCGGTAGTGGCCAGCCACACCCCGTTGTCCACGGTCGTGTCGCGCCGGTCGCGCAAGATAAGGACGATCTTGTCCTCCACGTAGACCGCGAGGCAGCCGAACATGGAGCGGGTCTTGGGCCCTAGCGCGTCGAGCGCGTCGAGCACGAACTCATGCGGGACGGCCTTGCGCTTTCTTATGGCGAAAGGGCTGTCGTTTGGGCTCACCCGCACTACCTTAACATGGCGAGCCGAATTCGTTCGCGGTCACCTCTTCTTTCCGAACGTGAAGCCGACCAAAGCAGTAAACCGGTTGTCGCGCGGATTGCCCCACGTAGGACGGCTGAAGCGGACTTCCGGGGAGACCGTAAGGTAGCCGGTCTTAAACTCGATACCCGCTCCGGCGATGGGCCCGTTCTGGGTATCGGAGAAGTGGTACTGCCCGCCAAAAGGTTCCCCAAACGGGTAGTCGGCTGGCCGGCACGAGCCTTGTGGGCCCGAACAGATGTACATCGCGGTAACTTTGCTGGACTCGTAAGACTTGAAGTAACCAGCGGTGACGAAGGGCCGCACTGCACCCACCCGGAAACGGTATTTCAGGAGGAGGGGAAGGTCCCACACGTTGGTCGTCTGGAAACTCGAGGTGTTGTAGGGGTTCACGTTCGGTCCCAATTGAAATGGGGACGAACGGCTCGTGCGGTAGCTTCGATAGAGGGCGTCGAACTCCACGGAGAAATGATAAGGCAGATGGAGCTCGATGGTTGGCCCGCCGGTCCAGCGGCCTTGGGTGTAGGTGTCGAAGACGGAGGTCCGGCTGGAGGGGTCGTTCACCGGGGACCCTGCTTTGAGAC
>JADGNS010000671.1 GCA_017883355.1 Candidatus Solibacter sp. | reverse complement strand
TGCTCAGGCGCCACGCTCACGCACCGCACCAATCCCGTTGCGAAAAACTACGTGGCATTAGCCAATCCTGGCTGCCGCCGGCGTTGCAGCCGAGCGAAGCTCGGACGTTTCTCCTCGCATGCGCGACTTGGAAGTGATCGGCAGCCCGCGCGCCCTACCATCAGGTCTGCGCGCGCGCTTTCGAGCGCCGGCGCCAGTCCGAACAGAACCCCGGTGAGCAAGGAGACGAAGATCGTGAAGCCCAGCGCGCTTCCATCCAGCCGGACCGAGTCGATGAGCGGGAGGTTGCCCGAATTCCAGGTGCGGCACCGAGGCGCGGAGCCCATGTCGCGAACAGTGCACAACCCGGAAATAACGCTCGTATCCTGTTGGAATTACAGAAGTCTTACAAAGCACCGGGCAGTCCACTGATAGCGTAGTAAAGGACCGTCCGTTTACGAGGGGAACAGTGAGAACTAAAAACGTCGCCGAGCTGGCAAGGCGCGAGGGGCTGAACCGCTCCACCGCATATTTCCTGGTGTTCCTTCATGTTGGGGCCGTGGCTGCCCTTTTCATGTTCAGTTGGAAGGCTCTGGCCGTGGCGGCCGTGCTCTACTACATTACGATTGGCCTGGGAATCAGCATGGGCTACCACCGCCTGCACACGCACCGGTCGTACAAAGTTCCGCTGTGGCTGGAATACGTTTTCGCGACGTTCGGCACGTTGACGCTGGAAGGCGGTCCGATTTTCTGGGTGGCCACGCACCGCCTGCATCATCAGCTATCCGATCTGCCCGGCGACCCGCATTCCCCGCGCGACGGCGGCTTCTGGTCCCACGTGGGTTGGATTCTCTGGGGCGACGCCAATCACGCCAATACCAAGATGCTGGCCAAGTACGCGCCGGACCTGGCCAAGCACCGCTACTACGTGTGGCTGAACGATTATCACTGGGTGCCGATTGCCATCCTGGGCGTTGGTCTGCTGGCGTGGGGCGGAATCCAAATGTTCCTATGGGGCTTCTGCCTGCGCGTGGTTTTCGGACTGCACGCCACCTGGGCCGTGAACTCGGCGACGCACATGTGGGGACGGCGGCGCTTCAACACGCGCGACGATTCGCGCAATACCTGGTGGATTGCGATGATCAGCTTTGGCGAAGGCTGGCACAACAATCACCACGCGCACCCGACTTCGGCGCGGCACGGGCTGGCCTGGTACGAGTTCGACCCGAGCTGGCTGCTGATCAAGGCGCTCAAGGTTATCGGCGTCGCCAAGGCGATCAAGGTGGCGTCGGTGAACAGCCTGTTGCAGTCCGAGCGTGAAGCGGCGTAGGGACAAACCGGGGACAGACATGAATTTCCGGCAAAGAGCGCCGGAAAATCAGGTCTGTCCCCAAGCGCGCTAACCTGGAGTCATGGAATTCACCGGGCGCCGCAGATCGATCGCCGGGCATATCGCGCTGGGCGTCGGGCTGATCTCCATCCTGCTGGTCCTCTACATCGGCTATTTCCTGCTCAACTGGCGGCACGGCATCCTGCTGGTGCTGGGAATTCTGCTGGTGCTCATGATTGTTTGCGGCATCCTGCTCAACACGATCTTCGTGGTCCGCGAAATCCGCCGCAACGAGCAGCACGACGCCTTCATCAATGCCGTCACGCACGAGTTGAAAACTCCCGTGGCGTCGATCCGGCTATATCTGGAAACCCTGCAGACACGCCCCGTGGATGAGGCCAAGCGCAAGGAGTTCTACCGGATCATGCTGGAGGACAGCGACCGGCTGCTCTCCACCATCGAGCAGGTACTGCGCACCGGCCGCGTGGGCAGCACGGCGCATCGTCTGAACCCCACCCGGATCGACCTGGACGAGGTGATCCGCACCAGCGTGGAACTGGTGCGCACCCTGCACCGCGTGCCGGCCGAGGCCCTGCGGTACCAGCCGTGTGGTCCTGCGGAAGTGTTCGGCGATCTGGACGAGATTCGAGCGGCGGTCACCAACCTGATCGATAACGCCGTGAAGTACTCGGCCTCGAAGGTCAATGTTACGGTGGAAACCGCCAAGTTGGACGGGCGCTTTGTGGTCTTGCGGGTGAAGGACCAGGGGCCCGGGATTGCCAAGTCGGAGCTGGACCGGGTTTTCCGCCGATTCTATCGCGTGCCGGGGCCGCTGGCCTCGCGCATCAAGGGCACCGGCTTGGGGCTATACATCGTGCGCTCCGTCGCCAAACGGCATGGCGGACGCGTCTGGGCGGAGAGCGAAGGGCCGGGACACGGCAGCACCTTCGCGCTGCAACTGCCAATCGCCAAATGAGCCGCATTCTGGTAGTGGAAGACGAACTGCATCTGGCCGAGGGACTGCGCTTCAATCTGGAAGCCGAGGGCTATCAGGTGGAAGTGGTGGAGACGGGGGAGGCGGCGCTGGAACGCTTGCTCCCAGGCGCGGCGCGCTTCGACGTGGTGGTGTTGGATGTCATGCTGCCCGGCAAGGACGGCTTCAGTGTGATGCGCGAACTGCGGCAAGCGGGGCAGTTCATTCCCACCTTGATGCTGACCGCGCGCGGTCACGCCGAGGACATCCTGCAAGGTTTCGAAGCGGGCGCCGACGATTACCTGACGAAGCCCTTCGAACTGGCCATCCTGATCGCGCGTATCCGCGGGCTGCTGCGCCGTCGCGAGTGGCTGGCGGCGGCAATTCCGGCGGCGCCGCGTCTCGAGGAGGGCGATACCTTCACTTTCGGCGATAAATCGGTGCGCTTCGACCTGCTGGAACTGCACGTGCGCGACCAGGTGTTTCCGCTGACGCTGATGGAGGCGAACCTGCTGCGCTTTCTGATTCAACGGGAGGGCAAGCCGGTGCCGCGCAAGAGCATGCTGGAAGAGGTATGGGGGCTGCACGAGGACACCGACACGCGCGCCATCGATAATTTCATCGTGCGCTTGCGGCGCTATATCGAACCCGATCCGACCAAGCCCCGCCATCTGTTGACGGTGCGCGGAGTGGGGTACCGTTTCGTAGCCGCGCCGGCGGGTGAGGAGTGATGCGGCGGGCGCTGGCCTCTCCAGCCCCCGCATCTGTTGACGGTGCGCGGGGTGGAGTATCGCTTCGTGTCCGCGCCGGCGGGCGACCCGTGCTGCGGCGCGCGCTGGCTGGACTCGTGGGCTTGGTGGCAGCGGCATGGCTGGCCGTTTGCGCCGCGCCGGCGGACAACCTGCATTTCGTATTGCTGGGCGACCGCACCGGGGAAGCGCAACCGGGCGTGTATGAACGCGTCTGGCGGCAGTTGGCCGCCGCGCCGCCGGCCTTCGTGCTGTCGGTCGGCGACACGATTCAGGGGCTCGACGACGCCACCGCGGAAGCCGAGTGGCGGGAGGCGATGCGCCTCGTCGCGCCCTACCGGCGGATCCCGCTTTACCTCGTGCCCGGCAATCACGATGTGTGGAGCGAGGCGTCGGAGCGGCTGTTTCGCCAGTATGCGGGGCGCGCGCTGCATTACAGCTTCGATTCGGGTGGGGTGCATTTCACCGTGCTGGACAACAGCCGGTCGGACGAATGGCCGGCGGGGGAACTGGCGTGGCTGGAAGCCGACCTGCGCGAACATGCGGCGGCACAGGTGAAGTTCGTGGTGTCGCACCGGCCGTCCTGGTTGATCGACGCGGCGCTGGGCTCCACGAACGCGCCGCTGCACGCCATCGCGAAGCGCTACGGGGTGTGCTGCGTGGTGGCGGGGCACGTGCATCAGTTGATCCACGCCGAACTGGAATCTGTCACATACCTCTCGTTGCCCAGCGCCGGCGGACACCTGCGGCTCAGCGGCAAGTACGAGGACGGCTGGTTCTTCGGCTGGACGGACGTGGAAGTCCGGGGCAGGGAAGTAGTGTTCCAGGTGCACGCGCTGGATGGCGCGACGACGCCGCTCAGCGCCTGGGGCCGGGCGGGGCTACTGGTCAGATGACCATATCGGATTGAGGTATCATGATGGCATGAAGACCCGTGTCATCGGCGCCACCGAGTTCAAAGCGAAATGCCTCGCGCTGCTCGACGAAATCGAG
>JADGNS010000670.1 GCA_017883355.1 Candidatus Solibacter sp. | reverse complement strand
GCCCAGGTTCTTGCTCTCGGGCGTGATGTTCGCCAGGTCGAACGGGCTGCGCACCGCGCCGGCAACCACCAGCGGCAACTGGTCCACCATCTGGTTGGTTACCGTAGCGCTGGTTTTGGCGTCGGACGCCTGCAACTGCGCCTGCGTCGCCGTCACCTCGATCGTCTGTTTGGTGGAGCCCACCGTCAGGCTGGCGTCGGCCCGCGCCGTGGCCGACGCGTCCAGCGTGATACCGTTGCGCGCGGCCGACGCGAACCCTTCTTTCTCGAAACGCGCGTTGTACTGGCCGGCGGGAAGGTTCGGGATGGTGTAGTCGCCGGTCGCGTTGGAGAGTGTCGACACGGAGTTATTCGTGGCAATATTGGTAACCGTAACTCGCGCGATGGGCACGGCTGCTCCGGTGGAGTCGGTTAAGGTGCCGGAGATGGTTCCGCGCTCGGATTGGCCGAACAGAAAAGCGCCCGGCAGGCAAAGCAGGAAGGTCGCAACAGTGACCCGAATGGCAGTGGATAGCTTCATGGTACCCCCTCTGAGCGGCCGGCTTGGACGGCCGAATAATGGTTCTACGCTATCACTTGCACCTGCATGAGGCAAGCCTCAAGTGCGGGAATTTACGGAATGAAACAGGGAAAGATGCGCGTCCGAGCTTCGCTCGCATGGACAAGGCTGAAGCCCTACCCCACCTTGAAGCCTTCCCAGCGCGCCACCACGGCGGCTGCCAGGCAATTGCCCAGCACGTTGACCGAGGTACGCGCCATGTCGAGCACGGCATCCACACCCAGCAGGATGGCGAAGCCTTCCACCGGAAGGTGGAACGTCGTCAACGTTCCGGCCAGAATCACCAGCGCGGCGCGCGGCACCCCGGCGACACCCTTGCTGGTGAGCATCAGCGTCAACATCATCACCAACTGCTCGCCCGCCGTCATGTGCACGCCGGCGGCCTGCGCGACGAACAGCGAGGCCATGGACAGGTAGAGCGTGGTGCCCGCCAGGTTGAAGCTGTAGCCGGTGGGAATGACGAAGCCCACGATGTGTTTGGGCACGCCGAACTGTTCCATGTTCTCTAGCGCCAGCGGCAGCGCGGCTTCGCTACTGGCCGTGGAGAAGGCGATCAGGAACGGCTCACGCACCGCCCGGTAGAACGAGGCAAGGGGAATCCGCGCGAGGGCCACCACGGCCCCCAGAACCAGCACCACGAATACCGCCGACGTGGCATACATGGCCACGATGAGCTTGCCGAGGCCGAACAGCACCCCGACCCCTTTGCTACCCACCGTGACGGCGAGCGCGGCCCCGACGCCGAGCGGCGCCAGGTACATCACGTACCGCGTATAGCGGAACATCACTTCGGCCAGCGAAGCGCAGAAGGCGACCACCGGCGCGGCCTTGGCGCCGATGGCGGCGCAGGCGGCGCCGAACAGGAAGGCGAAGACCACCACCTGCAGCACGTCATTGCGCGCCATGGCGTCGATGATGCTCGCCGGGAAAGTATGCTCCAGCACGGCGGCGAACGTGGTCGGAGCCGCCGGAGCAAGCGCGTCGGCGGCGGTGCGCGCGATGGGGACGCCATCCCCGGGCCGCACCAGGTTGACCACTCCCAACCCGAGAAACAGCGCAAAGGTAGTGACGATTTCGAAATAGAGGATGGCCTTGGCCCCGATGCGGCCCATCTGCTTGATATCGCCGCCGCCCGCGATCCCGGCCACCAGGGTGGCGAAGATCAGCGGAGCGATGATGGAGCGGATGAGGCGCAGAAACACCGTGCTCATCAGCCCGAGCTGTTTGGCAAAATCGGGCGCCCAGACGCCCAGCGCCACGCCGGCGGCCATGCCGATAAAGATCCAGCCCGTCAGCGAAATCCGCTTCATCGTTCTCCCCACTTGAGTTTTTGCCGCAGGACGTCGAAGAACATCATGCGCGGCGGGCGCGTCAACAGCAGCGAGTGGTGCGAGCTGTGGCACACCACGACGTCGCGTTCGCGGATCGGTGTGCCCACCTGTCCGTCGATGGTCAGGTACACGCTCTCGTCGGGCCCGCGCGAGGTCACGCGGATCACGCTGGTTTCGGGCACCAGCACCGGCCGGTTGGTCAGCATGTGCGGGCAGATGGGCGTCAGGCAGATGGCCGGCACCGAGGGAAAAATAATCGGACCGCCGGCGGAGAGCGAATACGCGGTGGACCCGGTGGGCGTGGCGATGATCAGCCCGTCGGCCTTATAGGCGCAGACGAACTGCTCATCCACGTAGGTGTCCAGATCGATCATGCGCGCGATCGAACTCTTGGTGAGCACGGCATCGTTCAGGGCATCGAAGCTGGCCACCACTTCGCCGCCGCGGACCACTTCCGCTGTCATCAACTTGCGCTTGGCGATGCGGTGCTCGCCGCGCAGGGCGCGCTCGAGCTCGGGGTACAGTTCCTCCACCGTGATGGCGGTGAGGAAGCCCAGCCCGCCCAGATTCACCGGAAACAGCGGAATCTCGCGCCTCCCGATGGCGCGCGCCGCTGAGAGCAGCGTGCCATCGCCACCCAGCACGATCACCAGGTCGCAGGTTTCCGGCACCTGCTCGCGCGTCAGTCCGGCGACGCCTCCGGCGTACATGCCGGTCTGCTCGTCGATACGCACCGAGATGCCGCGGTGGCGCAACCATTCGATCAGCTTGGAAACCAGGCCGCCGGCGGCGGGCGAGTTCGGCTTGGAAATGATGCCGACGGTCTTAATGATGGGCATAGAGGAGAAACTCCTTGTTCCCTTCGGCGCCGGCGATGGGGCTCTCGACGATGGCGGTCTCGAATCCGATTTCGCGCACGGCCCGCTCGACTTTTTCGCAAGCCGCCCGGTGCAATTGGGGATCGCGCACGATGCCGCCCTTGCCTACCTGGCCCTTGCCCACTTCAAACTGCGGTTTGATCAGTATAACCATTTGCCCGCCGGGCTGTAACAAGGGTATCGCGGCGGGCAGAATCAGGGTCACCGAAATGAAGCTCACATCGCAGCACAGGAAGTCGACCGGCTCGCCGATGTCTTCGAAGGTGAGCGCGCGCGCGTTGATCCCCTCGTGCATCACCACCCGCGGGTCGGTGCGCAGCTTCCAATCGAGCTGTCCGGCGCCGCAATCCACCGCGTGCACGCGTGCCGCTCCGGCTTGCAGCAGGACGTCGGTGAAGCCGCCCGTCGACGAGCCGATATCCAGGCAGACCTTGCCAGAGACATCGAGCGCAAAGTGGCGCAGCGCCCCGGCCAGCTTGAATCCGCCGCGGCTTACGTAGGGGGGACGCGAGAGCACCTCGATGGTGCAATCGTCCTCCACGGCGTGTCCGGGTTTGGCCGCCTTCTGTCCGTTGAGCCGCACTTCGCCGGCCATGATAAGGGCCTGGGCTTTCTCGCGGGATTCGGCGAGACCGCGCTCCACCATCAAACGGTCCAGCCGGGTCTTCATGACTTGCGGTGGACGATCAGGTCGGCCAGCTCGTGCAAGCGCAGCGCGCGGCCGCCGAACCCGGCGAGCACCGCGTGGGCGCGCTCGCACTCCTCCTGCGCCATGCGGCGCGAGTCCTCCAGGCCATAGACCGCCGGGAAGGTGATCTTGTGCTGGGCCGCATCCTTGCCCGCGGTTTTGCCGAGCGCTTCCGACGACTCTTCGACGTCCAGGATATCGTCCACAATCTGGAACGCGAGGCCGACGTGTTCGCCGTAGCAGGAGAGCGCCTGGTATTGCGTTTCGCTCGCACCCGCGGCCATCGCACCCATGCGCAGCGAGGCCCGCAACAGCGCTCCGGTCTTGGCGCGATGGATGGTTTCGAGCAGTTGCGCGTCGGGCGGCTGGCCCTCGCCTTCCAGATCGGCCACCTGCCCGCCGATCATGCCGCCCACGGTGCCAGAGGCCACCGCAAGTTCCGCGATCAGGCGCGTCTTGGTATAGTCCGGCGCGTCGAGCTGCGCGAGCACCTGGAACGCCAGCGTGAGCAGCGAATCGCCGGCCAGAATCGCCATGGCGTCGCCGAAAACCTTGTGATTGGTCAGCTT
>JADGNS010000038.1 GCA_017883355.1 Candidatus Solibacter sp. | reverse complement strand
CCGAGCAGCACCACCGCTCCGAGGCGCACGGGTGAATCGCGAAAGGTCCACCCGTGCTCGCTCAGGCCGAGCGCGCGTTTATCCCAGGTGGGCGTGAGCCTCGGCAGCGTGCCGCTGGTTCCGAGCAACACGCGTTCCGACTCCTCCCACACGCGCAGGTGATCGTACGCAGGCATCGCGTACAGCTGTGCGCCCCGCTCGTGGAGCGCGGTCAATTCCACAGGCTGCTGGTTGATCTCGATCACCCCATCCTTTGCCACGGAGATCACGATGTCCCTGGAGACCACCCCGGGAGGCGGAGGCGCTTCGGCCTGGGGAGGCACGATGGCCTCCAGTCCGCGCGGCGCAAGCGGCGTGATCACCATGAAGATGATGATCAACACCAGCAGCACATCGATCATCGGCGTGACATTGATCTCCGCCCTCTGTCCTCTACCGCCCATGTTCATGCTCACAAGGCACCTCGCACGCTACATTGGACAGCAGGCCCGCTGCGAAAGTTCCCGCCGCTCGGTCAAGTGGAATGTATCGAACGCGGCCGGCAAGTGACATCACGCGGCAGACAATTTCTCCACGTGGAGCGATTTCCGGCCTTTTTCCGCGTGCCAGAGATCATACTGAACCTGCTGGTTAAGCCAGCTTTCAGCGCTGGTGTCGAAGGCCATCGAGAGACGGACCGCCATCTCCGGGCTGATGCCTGCACGCCCGTTAAGAATGCTCGACAGCGCCTTCCGGCTCACGCCAAGCGACCGCGCGGCGTCCGTGACGGTCAAGTTCAGGGGTTCCAGGCACAGTTGCCTGAGCACCTCACCGGGGTGCGGCGGATTATGCATCTTCATGGTCACCTCAATGGTAGTCCTCGTAGTCTACGCGATCTACGTCCTTCCCGATACACGTGAACGTTACGCGCCAGTTGCCGCTCACCGTCACGGCCCACGTGCCTTGTGGTCGGGTGCGAAGCCGGGCGCCGCGATGTCCGGGCTATCCCGGATGCGAACCGCGGCGTCGGACCGGGAAAGACCGGGCAAATACTACAAATACGCCTTCCGTTCCCCAGAAACTTGATGTATGCTGATTTAGCCCTTGAACTTCAAGGGGATTCTGGGTAAAGTTCCTGCGCCTGCGTGCGCAGCTGGAGGAGAGAACAAAATGACAGCCGAAGTGCGAGTGTCGAAGAAGGAGGCTGGCGCCCAACCCGTCGCCCACATCTCTGTGGACAGCAAGATCAGTGCGACTCAGTTGGCCAGTCTGATTCAAAAGGTAACGACGGACGGGCGGGTCATGACTGCGGCCGGTTTGAAGGCCTGCCTGGGCTGCAAGTCTGGACTGGATATCAACATCATAGACCGCTTCTCGGACCCAATCCAGTTCGCCGTCGAATAAGCTGGTGTCGAACCCGAAACATCGGCCTGGGGTTGGAGTTGTCTTCAACCCCAGCATGACGCGCTTTGTGGAGCGATCTCTCGACCGCCTCGACTATCTAGCGTTCATACCAGACCGCGGGTGGATCGATCACGGTTCCGGGTCGCCGCAACGCTTCCAAACTCTGCCCCAAGCCGAGGCTCTTTTGGAGCAGGTGGTGCGCGAGCGGCCTGTGGTCTTGCACGGGATCGGGCTCTCGATTTGCAGCGCGGAGATCTTCGACCAGGAGTACGCCAGCAATCTCATCGCGTGCGGGCAGCGCCTGAATTCGCCCTGGATCAGCGACCACCTTTCCTTCACGCGCATCGGAACGGGCCACGAAGTGAACGCGGCGATTCCTCTTCCGGTGCCATACGACCAGGAAGTCCTCGACTTGCTGATCCCACGAGTCCGGTTCTTCACCGACGCCTTCGAGGGGTCGTTCCTGCTCGAAAACAACGTTTACTACTTCCGCTATCCGGATCAGGAGTTTTCGGAGGAGGAATTCCTGAACCAGCTCTGCCATCGGTCCGGATGCGGCGTGCTGCTCGACCTGCACAACCTGTATACGAACGCCCTGAACCACCGCTTCGACGCTGCCGAATACCTGACCAATCTGGACCTGTCGAACGTCATCGAGATCCACATCGCGGGCGGCGTGCCCATGATGGGCTTCCACACGGACTCGCATACCGGCCCGGTGCTCGATGGCGTGTGGAACCTGCTGGAGCAAACCATACCCCTTGCCGGCAACCTGCGGGGCGTGACCTTCGAGTTTCACGAGTCGTCTTTCGGGATGATGGGAGAAAGCGGAATCCACGAGCAGATCGATCGCGCGCGCGCCATAGTCAACCGGCGCGCCGTCGTAGCGGAGGCGGAGCATGTCGCTGCAAACGTTCCAGCGGGCCGTCGTTGATCTGACGCTCTCGCCGCAGATTGCCGTGGCGCTGCTTCATGGCGATACCAGCGCGCTCGCGGACTATGACCTGACGGAGCGCGAACGCCGGCGAATCCTGGATATCGTCCGCCAGCCGGGCATTTCGGTGAGTTGCAGCCTGGTGCGAGGCAACCGTCTGGAGGTGATCGCTGGAGTTTTCCCGATGACCTGCGTATTGCTCGAGCCGGTGCTGCGCCAGCTGCTGGACGAGCTATGGGCCGGCCACCGCCCCTCGAATTATCAGCTCGCGGGTGAAGACACGGCCTTCGCCGGGCTGGTCAGCCGCAAGATGGCGGCGGGCGAACTGGCCTTCGAGTACCTTGACGAGATCTTCGCTTATGAGCGGGCGTGCCAGGAGATGGCTCATCGGTTCCGGACGCTTGACGGTCCGGATGCGGTGGCGGAGACATTAGTCGAGTTCCAGCACCCGCCGGGTGAGCTTCTTCCGCCGCTCAGCCGGCTCGCTGCCCCTCCGCCCGGTCTGCCTCGGGGCCGCTACCGGGCGCGCGTTCAACTGCTGGACGATCGTCTCGAAGTAGAGATGCTTTAGCTGCCCGCCGGCTTGTCGTGAGCGGGCCGCTCGGGAGCAGTACCACGATCGGTGGAGTGCGCAAGCGGCTGGATGCGCTGCTCGCCGAAGCGCACGGCGTCGCCAGCCGGGCCGACCGCCGGCTGGAACTGATAGGCGCGCTCGAACCGGGCGGCGAGAGCCTGCAACGGCTCGCGCACGCGCTGCGCGAGAAGACGCTGGTGTTGAGGTAGCGGACTTCGCGCGCCCAGAGTGTTGGTGACCTCAGAGACAGCACCCGGCACACGCCCGGTCAGCGAATCCAACTCGGCGTTCATCGGCGGCTAAAACCGAAGCGTCGTCCCAAACGCGAAAGCTCCCAAGAGAACTCCTTTGCCGCCGATGAACACCGATCAACGCCTATCTTGGCCCGATTGCGAAGCAGCCGATTAGAACTGCAGGTTGAGCGAGAACTGGAAGGAGCGCGGGGGCTCCTGTCCGCTGACGACGCCGAACGTCGATCCGGTGGCCGTCGTGTTGGGTCCCTGCGCCACAGGCGTGTTGAGCGCGTTAAACGAGTCGGCGCGGAAGCGCATCTTGACCCGCTCGGTGATGGGGAACATTTTGTTGATTGAAAAGTCCAGGCGGCGCTGCGAATCGAATCGCACGTTGCTGAAGCGCAGCGGGAAGGTGCGGAGATTACTGGCCACCTGGTCGCCCGAGACGCGGTCGAAGATCGCGGTGTTGAACCAGTGGTCGACGTTGCGCTGGTCGCTGGCCAACGCCAGCTTGGTGGAGTCGCCGATGATGATCATCTGACCCCAGTCGATGGGCTGGCCGCTCTGCCGCTGGAAGGCGCCGCTCAACTGCCAGCCGCCGGCCACGAAGTCGAGCGCGCGCGGCATGTGGGCCAGGAAGTGGCGGCCCTTGCCGAACGGCAGCTCCCAGATGCCGCTGCCGGTAACGCGGTGCGCGCGATCAATCGAGGAGAGCGATTCGTAGGGCCTCGGGTCCTGCGCGTTGAGGAATGTGGTGGCATCCATGGCCCGCGACCAGGTGTAGGCCACTTGCAGCGTGAAGCCATGGGAGAAGCGCTTTTCCCCCTGCGCCTGCAGGGAGTGATACCAGGAGTAGCCTACCGGATCGAGGTAGGTGACGTTGCCGAACTCCGGATAGGGCAGCAGCAGCGAACTCCTCGCCATGGTGGAGCTGGTGTACTGCGGGTTCAGCCCGAAGAACGGGCTGGGGAACTGCGCGCCCAGGAAGTTGATGGTGGCGGTGTCGCGCATCGGCAGGCGGCTCAGATACGACGCCGGAATGTAGTTGAGGTTGCGGCTCACCCCCAGGTGCGTGGCCCGGCTGCCGACGTAGGTGGCTTCCAGCACGAAGCCACTGCGTAACTGCCGCTGGAAGCCGAGCGACCAGCGCTGCGAGTAGGGCGGCTTGCGGTCCGTGGCGTAGAAGCTGATGGCCTGGCCGAGATTGGTGGAAAGGCCGCCGGCGGCTCCGAGCGGCGCCAGCAGGCCGTTGGGCAGCGGATTCGACAGCTTCACCGGGAAGGTGAGCCCGTTGTCGCTAGAGGGTTGCATGGGCGTCGACTGGCTGAAGCCCGCCAGGTTGCTGGTGGTGGCGTAGGCGCCGATGTTGCCGTAGAAGATGCCATACCCGGCCCGGACTACGGTCTTGTCGTTCCACTGATACGCCGCACCGATGCGCGGCATAAACATCAGCCCGTTGCCATTCCACAGGTCGCGCGAGCCGCCGTTGACGCCGGCGAACGCCAGTCCGCCGTTGACCTTGAAATTGGCGGGCGCGAGTTCGGGAATCGGACTCTTGGCGTAATTGGCGATGGCCTGCGCCGAGATCGGGCTCGCCACAGAACCCAGGAAGGTGGTGGCGGACCGGTTGAAACGCTCGGTCAAGGGCGAGTCGTCCTCGATCCGCAGACCCACGTTGATGGTCAGCTTGCGGGTGAGTTTCCAGTCGTCCTGCACGTAGAAGCCGAAGTACTTGTCCTGCTGCGCGAAACTGCCGCTGCGGGTGGCGCTGCCGTTGGGAATGCCGAGCAGCAACGACGTCAGCTCCCCGCCCACCGTGGGCGCCGGGGAATTGTCGAGCGGTCCCGTGCCCCACAGCGAGCTGAAGCTGAGGATGGGAGCGTCGTCGCCCGAATGCCGGTCGCTGAAGACGCGATAGACACGGAAGTCCGGGCCGAAACGTACGTTGTGGTTGCCCTTCATCCAGGTGAAGTTGCCGCTCACGGCGTGGCTGAGGGAGGTGGCCGTGCCGTCGCCCGATTCCGAACCGCTGAGCGCGCTCAACGAGCCGACGCTGATATTGGGGACGGCGGCCTTATCTTTCGGGAACAGCGCCGCAAACGCCGGCGAGAAGCCCAGCGAAGTGATATCGAAGCCCTGGCTGACACGCCTTTCGGGGAATTCCTGCGCCGTGAAGCCATAGCGGAATTGCAGCACCAGCGAGGCGGTGAACATGTGCACCTCGTCGAGCGCGATGGCCCGGTTGATGCGGTTCAGGTAGATGCCGTTGATGTTCTTGCTGGTCGCGTCGTAGAGGAAGTTGTGGTTCTTGTCCTCCAGCCAGAAATCGCGGTTGCCGCGGATGAACATGCGGTCCTTCTCGCTGAAGGCGTGATCGAAGCGCCCGATGGTGGTCCAGTAGTCTTCCGTCGTGCGGCCCGAGGTGAAGTAGTTGTTCCGGCCGTCGGTGGTGCCGGCCTGGTTGGGCAGCGGGTAGAGCGCCAGGATGTTCTTGGCGATGGGGTCGATGCGGTTGGACGGAATGATGTTGCCCACGAAGGGCGTGCGGCTGAACCGCCCGTTGGGAGCGGCGGCGATCGTGCCGGGATCGTAGATCTGATAAGCCGTGCCCAGCTTCAGCAGGTCGGAGAGGTCGCCCGTCTTCCAGGCCGCCCGCGGTACGGTCGAGGTGATCGCACCCACATTGGGATCGCCGAATTTATTGGCTTCCCAGGTGAATTGCCAGAAGGTCTTGTTCTTGCCGTTGTAAACCTTCGGGATGAACAACGGACCGCCGCTCGACACGCCGTAGCGATTGTCGGTGTACTGCGGCAGGCTCTGGCCGGAGCGGTTCTGGAAAATAGTGGGGGTGTCGAACTTCTTGTTGCGGATCCACCACCATACCGAACCGTGGATATCGTTGGTGCCGCCCTTGGTGCTGATGTTGACCAGCGAGCCCTGGGTATGGCCGATCCCGGCGTCGTACATCGAGGTCTGCACCTTGAATTCGCCGATGGAGGCTTGCGGAGGCGAGAACGCCACGCGTACCTGCGTGCTGTCGGAGAAAGTGTTGGGCACGCCGTCGATGGTGAACTCATTGTTGTAGGTGCCGCCGCCGTCGGTGGAGAACTGCGACGGGGCGTTGTTGAACGGCGCCTTGCGCAGGCGCATGTCGGTGGTGTTGACCGCGCCCGGAGCCATCAGTTCGAATTCCATGGCGTTGCCGGAGAATAGCGGCAGTTCAAGCACGCGGCGCTCGTCCACCACCTGGCCGAGCGAGGCGTCGGCGGTAGCGAGCAGCGGCGGCGTGCCGGTGACTTCCACCTGCTCGGTGACGGCGCCGAGCACCATTTCCATGTTCACTTCCACGTGGTCGTTGACGCGCACCTGCACGTTTTCACGCACGAACTTCTTGAAGCCGGCGTTTTCGGCGCTAATGTTGTAAAATCCGGCCACCAGGTAGGGCAGAGTATAGTTTCCGCTCTCGTTGGTTTTTGCGGACACCGTCAGACCGGTAGCCACGTTAACGGCTTTGACGTCGGCGGTCGGCACTACGGCGCCGCTCGAATCGGTAACGCGACCCAGGATCGTGCCACGCGATTCCTGAGCTTGAACTGCAATGGAGAACAATAGCGGCACCAGGGCCGCGAAAAAGTACACTCTTCTTCTCATACGAACTCCCATAGTCGAGACTTTCAGAGGCGCACCTGCTCTATCAGGTGCCGTCTGCCACTGGTTACCAAACGTTGAGTTGAGCCGGCAGCCGACGACGGACTGCGACGATGAAGATCTATGGGTCCTATTATGCGCCCAACCCGAACATTCCGGAAGTGATATTAGGGTATGATATTGGTTTGTAACGTGACAATCACGTAGCGAACGCAGTGTAACTGTTGGGTTTGACTGTGGAAGGTAACCAAGGCGGCATTTCCGCTCCAGAACCGGGGAACGACCTTCACCCCGGCTCGGCGACTCTGACGGCGACGCTCGATCAGTTGCTTGCCAGCAAGACCTTCAGCCGCAGCGGGCAGCTCAAACGCCTGCTCATCTATCTGCGCGAAGCTACTGCCAGCACGGATCCGTCGGTCTGGTCCGAAACCTCCATTGGGGTCAACGCCTTCGGTCGCAAAGACTTCAATCCCAAGCTGGATACTATCGTACGCGTGGAGATGCGCCGCTTCCGGCAGAAACTGGACGAATACTACACTCTGGAGGGCGCTGACTTCCCGCTGCGGCTTCGTTTTGAACGAAACACCTACCGCCCCTGCGTGGAGCCGCACATCCCGCCCGCCGTTGAACTTGCGCCGCCTCCCCCGCCGGGCGACCGCTTCTGGACCGGCGTGGCCTGGGGGGCCGGATTGCTGGCCTTAGTCACGCTGGCCGGCGGTCTCTTCTGGTGGATGATGGTTGCATTCGCCAATCGGGCGCCGCGCGAACTGGCCGGGAGTCCGATCTGGGCCGGATTCCGTTCCAGCAATGTCGTGTTGGCCATCGGCACACCGCTGTTCTTTCGGTCGGCGGACGGTTTCGAGCGGAACTTCGGTGCGAATCTTCCGGAGGATCTGGGGGTGGCCGACCAGTTGCTGCTGCACCGGCCCGCCTATCCACTCTGGAACCTGTGGGCGCCTTTCGAGGACGTCGGCGCCGGAGTCAACCTGGACCGGTTTCTGCGCAGTTTGAACTCCACCGCAACGGTGGTATCCGCGCGGCAGATCTCATCTGGCGGGCTGGCTGGGAAGCGCACCATCGTGGTGGGACAGCCGCGCTATGCTCCGCTGCTCCTCGATTTACTGGCCGAGCAGAATTTCCGGCCCCGTCCGCATGCTCCCGGAAAACACTTTGCCGGTTTTGTGAACGCCCAGCCCAAGCCGGGCGAGCCCGCCCAATTCCCTAATTTCGCAGGCACTCTGATGATGCAGAGCGATGAGAGCAACCCGGATTACGCACTGGTCACCAGCATACGGCTGGGTAATGGCGGCGAGGTGCTCAGTGTCTTCGGAGACCGCGCCCAGACCGGCGCGTACATTATCCGCAGGCTCACCGAACCGGCCTTCGTCGCTGAGTTGGACGCCCGCATCTTCGACCGCTCCAGGCCCGCGCACCAGAGCGCCCAGATCGTGTTCCGTGTCGACTACAGCCGCGGTGCGCCCACCGGTTTGGTCTACGTAACCCATCGCGTCAAGTTCGCGGAACAGAAGTAGTCCCGATCTCTCCACCACCTTTCTCGCAGGCGCCGGCGCGAGGCGACAGCGCGTGCGTGATCGTTCCTCGCGGGAATGGGACGCCCGAATCCTGGACGGCCCGCGCCCGCGCACCTGTCGCACAATTTGACACCCGTCTCCGCAGGTGATAAGTGTAGGAGTCTTCACAAGGAATAGAGATGGCTGACGACCAAAAGCCTGGGGGCTCAGAGGCGGCCCCTCCCCCCGGGAGCGAGGCCGCCGGACAACCGGCAAAACCAGCGCCTCCGAAGCCCGCGGCAGCGCCCCCGAAGCCGGCCGCGCCGCCCCCCCCGAAGCCTCCTGCGATCATGCTTGCCACACCGTGGGAGAGCGATCTCGCGCGCGAACTCAAGGAGGCCTTCGGCGAAGCCATCGGCGAAACTTCCACCTACCTCGGGCAGAATTTTATCGTGGCCAAGCCGGGTTCGGCGATTCCCATTCTGGAATACCTGAAACTGGAGTCGGATTTCGACTACCTGGTGGATGTCACGGCGGTGGATTGGCCCAAGCGCGCCGAGCGCTTCGATGTGGTCTACATCTTGTATAGCTTCTCGCGCAACGAACGGGTGCGCGTCAAGATCTTTATCCCCGACGGGTATCAGCCGGAGACGGCGGTGGGCGTCCACCTGACCGCCGACTGGCTGGAACGCGAAGTCTACGATATGTTCGGCATCGAATTCGCCGGACACCCCAACATGCGGCGCATCCTGATGCCCGACGAGTGGCAGGGCTTCCCCTTGCGCAAAGACTACGGAATTCTCCAGCAGGACGAACGCTGGGTGCAGGAAAATCTGGGAATCGAAAGCGGCCAGTGATCTCGGTATGCCGGACTCAACTTTTCTAGACTCCACCGAACTAGTGCTCAACATGGGCCCGCAGCACCCCTCCACGCACGGCGTGCTGCGCATCATTCTCAAACTGGATGGCGAGAAGGTCCTGGGAACCGAGTGCATCATCGGCTATCTGCATCGCGGCGTGGAGAAGATCGGCGAGAACCGCACCTACGCGCAGTTCAATCCCTACGTGGACCGCATGGATTACGTGGCGGCCATCTCCAACGGACTCGGCTACTGCCTGGCCGTGGAGAAACTGCTCAACGTGGAAGCCCCGCCGCGCGCGCAGTGCATCCGCGTCATCCTCACCGAGCTGAACCGCATCGCCAGCCACCTCTTGTGGCTGGGCACGCACGCGCTCGATATCGGCGCCATCACGCCCGTGTTCTACTGCCTCCGCGAGCGCGAAGAGGCGCTCAAGATTTTCGAAAAGTACTGCGGCGCGCGCCTTACCACGCATGCCTTCCGCATCGGCGGACTGCTCTACGAGACCTACGACGGCTTCGAGCAGGAGATCCGCGATTTCTGCGCCATGTTCGTGCCCAAGGTGGATGAGTACGAAGAACTGCTCACCAACAACCGCATCTGGATCGGGCGCTTGAAAGATGTCGGCATCCTGAGCGCGGACGAGTGCAAGGAATACGGCGTCACCGGCCCGGTGCTGCGCGCCGCCGGCGTCAAGTGGGACCTGCGCAAGGCGCAGCCCTACTCGGGCTACGAGAAGTACGATTTCGAAATCCCCATCCGCCAGAACGGCGATACCTACGACCGGTACATCGTGCGCATGGAAGAGATGCGGCAATCGGTGCGCATCATGCAGCAGGCGGTGGAAGCCATCCCCGAAGGCCCCATCATGGGCAAGGTCGGCAAGGTCATCAAGCCCCCGGTGGGCGAGGCCTACGTTTCCATCGAAGCGCCCAAGGGCGAGTTGGGGTACTACGTGGTGAGCGACGGGAGCACGCAGCCGTATCGCCTGCGTGTGCGACCGCCGAGCTTCGTGAATTTGCAGGCGTTGGACCGCATGATCCGCGGCGGGCTGGTGGCGGATGTGGTGGCGGTAGTGGGAACTCTGGATATTGTGTTGGGTGAGATCGATCGTTGATGGTTGGCATTTATGCGCGGCTTATTGAATAGAATCTTTCTTGTCGATCTGTTCCAAGGCTTGTGGGTGACCTTCCGGAATCAGCATCCGAAGTACATCTACACGGAGCAGTATCCGGCCGAGCGCCCCAAGGTGGCGGAGCGCTACCGCGGAGCCCCGCGCCTCAACATCAATCCCGATAACGGCGAGACCCTCTGCATCTCCTGCAACCTGTGCGCGCTGGCCTGCCCCGAAGCGCTGATCGTGGTGACCAGCGAACGCAACGAGGCCACCAAGCGCAAGGATCTGACCACCTTCACCTACGACACCTCGCGCTGCATGTTCTGCGGCCTGTGCGAAGACGCCTGCCCGGTGGACGCGCTCGAACTGACGCAGGATTTCGAAATGGCGACCTACACCCGGGAAGGCCAGATCTGGGACCGGCAGATGCTGGAAGAGGGGCCCAAGCCCACTCAATACAAATGCTGACCGACACGATTCTGTTCTACATTTTTGCGCTGCTGGTGCTGGGCGGCGCGGTTCTCACCATCACGCGGCACTCTGCGATGCACGCGGCCATCTCGCTGATTGTGTCCCTGCTCGGCGTGGCCGGGCTGTACCTCATGCAACAGGCGGAGTTTCTGTTCGCGGTGCAGATTATCTTGTACGTGGGCGGCATCATGCTGCTGTTCCTGTTCGTCATCATGCTGGTGAATCTGGATCAGGCGGCGAAGCAGCGGCAGTTCAACAAGCAGTGGCTGGTCGCCCTGGTGGCGGTGTCCGCGGTGGGCGCCCAGGTGGCCTATTTCATTCGCGCGGGGCGGGATTCGTTCCATTTCGCGGCGCCCCTGGTTGCCGGAACGCCCGCCGGATTGGGCAACACGGAACAAATCGCCGACGCGCTGTTCGGGGAGTACCTGCTGCCGTTCGAAATCGCCTCGGTCCTGCTGCTGGTCGCGGTGGTGGGTTCGGTGGTGATGGCGAAGAAGAGGATCTGACGATGCACCCGATTACGACGGTTCATTATCTGGCCCTGAGCGCGGCCCTGCTGCTCATCGGCACCGTGGGCGTGCTGACGCGTCGCAATATCGTGATCATTCTGATGTCGATCGAGCTGATTCTCAACGCGGTGAACATCAACCTGATCGCCTTTTCGCACGCGCTGCAAAATGTCAACGGGCAGGTTTTCGCCATCTTCGTGATCGTCGACGCGGTGGCCGAAGCGGCGGTAGGGCTGGGCATCCTGATCGCGCTGTTCCGCAATAAGGAAACGGTGCAGGCGGATGAAATCGACTTGCTGAAGTGGTAGGAACAACGTGAATTTTCTCGAACTGATCTGGCTGATTCCCCTGTTCCCGCTCCTCGGAGCGGCCCTGATGCTGCTGTTCGGCAAGACGCTCGACCCGCAGCCGGCAAGCGAGGTTGCGGTGGCCCCCGGCGTGGAGCCCATTTTCGAACACGGGCACGATCACGGGCACGCGCACGATCACGGGCATTCGCACGATCACGGCCATGGGCACGATCACGCACAGGACCACACGCATGACCAGGAGCATGGTCATCAACATGCCCACTCACCGCTGAAGTTCCTCATCGATCTGATTTGCCCGGGAATGATCCTGCTGTCCTTCCTATTCTCCGCGGGCGCGGTGTGGCAGCTTTCGCAGCAGGCGCACAAGGTGCAGGAGGTGATCAACTTCACCTGGATCGCGGGACTGCCGTTCCACATGTCCAACGGGCAACTGGCCTCGTTCTCGATGGACTGGGGCTTTCTGCTGGACCCGCTGAGCTCGGTGATGATCCTGGTGGTGACGGGCATCGGTTTCCTGATCCACGTCTACTCCACCGGGTACATGGCCCACGACGGCGGCTATTACCGCTTCTTCGGCTACCTCAATCTGTTCGTCTTCTTCATGCTGATGCTGGTGCTGGCGAACAACTACGTGCTGCTGTTCGTCGGCTGGGAAGGCGTGGGGTTGTGCAGCTACCTGCTGATCGGGTTCTACTTCCATAAGAAGTCGGCGGGCGACGCGGGCAAGAAGGCATTCATCGTCAATCGCGTGGGCGACGCGGGCTTCATTATCGGCATGCTGCTGCTGTTGAGCACCGCGGGCACGCTGCGCTTCACGGAGGTCAATGCGTTCCTCCACGGCACGGTGTTCCCGCCGGCGGCCATCGGCACGCTGACCATCATCACGCTGTGCATGTT
>JADGNS010000669.1 GCA_017883355.1 Candidatus Solibacter sp. | reverse complement strand
CGCCGTCGCCGCCTTCGAGACCGCCCTGCGCCTGCTCCATCCCGCCATGCCCTTCCTCACCGAAGAGCTCTGGCAGCGCCTCGACCTCCCAGAGGGCCATCCCAAATCCATCGCCCTCGCCCCCTACCCGCAGTACCGCCCGGAACTCGCCGACCCCGAAGCCGAAAAGGAAATCGCCATCATCCAGGAAGTGGTCACCCTGGCGCGCACCCTCCGCACCGAGGCCAAGCTCGATCCCAAACAGCAACTCACCGGCGCGCTCTACTGCCGTACGGCGTCGCTCGCCATCGCGCAGCGCCACGCCGAAGCCATCCAGAAAATCGCCCGCGTCACCCTCGCGTTTAAGTCCGAGGCAGCCCCCAAAGCCGACGCTACACGCTCCACCGTCGAATTCGATCTCGTCCTCGACATCCCCAAAACGCAGGAAGATCCCGCGCGCAAACAGAAGGAACGCGAGCAGCTCGAAAAGAACATCGCCAACTCCAAACGCCAGCTCGCCGACGAAGTCTTCCTCAGCAAGGCGCCCGCCAAGGTCGTCGATAGCATTCGCGCCAAGCTGGCCGACTACGAAGCCCAGCTCGCCAAAATGGCATGACACGCCACCAACAGACCGCTCCCTTACGGTCGCGGCTCCGATCGGAGCCGCGGCGCACCAATCAGAGCCGCGACCGTGAGGGAGCGGTTTCCTGCGGCGAACGTCTGTTTTCGAGGAAGTGAAGCCCTCATGAACGAAATCGTCCGCCTCGCTCTCGAAGAAGATATCGGCCCTGGCGATGTCACCAGCATCGCCTGCGTCCCCGAAACGCGCATGGCCGCCGGACGCTTCCTCGCCCGCGAGCCGCTCGTTCTCTCCGGCGTCGGCCTCCTCTGGGAAATCTACCAACTCCGCGGCGGCGTCGATGAGCTCAACATCCTCAAACAGGATGGCGACCGCTGCACCGATGGCGACATCGTCGCCACCGTCCGCGGCGCGGCGCGCACCCTGCTCGCCTGCGAACGTGTCGCCCTCAACTTCCTCCAGCGCCTCAGCGGCGTAGCCACTGCCGCCAGCCAGTTCGCCGCCGCCGTGAAGGGAACGCGCTGCCAGATCCTCGATACCCGCAAGACCACCCCCGGACTGCGTACTCTCGAAAAGGCAGCCGCCGCGGCAGGGGGCGTGATGAACCATCGCATGGGCCTCTACGACGCCATCCTGATCAAGAACAACCACATCGCCGCGGCCGGCGGCGTGCGCAACGCGCTCGACCGTGCCCGCCATACCGGACTCCCCGTCGAGATCGAAGTCCGCACCCGCGAGGAACTCCACAAAGCCCTGGAATGCGGCGCCACCCACCTCCTGCTCGATAACCTCACGCCCGATGAGGCTGCCGACTGGATCCGCGAAATCGCCGGCCGCGCCAAGGTCGAACTCTCCGGCGGCATCACCCTCGCCAACGTCCGCGACTACGCCGATGTCGGCGCCGACTTCGTCTCCTCCGGCGCCATCACCCACTCCGCCCGCGCCGTGGACCTGAGCTTCCGCCTGGAGTTAGTGTGATACCCCGTAGCGTAGCCTTTCAGGCCGGGTGCCCCCTGGGCGGCCACCATTCGTGGGGGCATTCTTCCATGCGCCTCTTCCCGCCCTCGCGCGCTCCATTGTGGGGCAGGCAATCCTGCCTGCAGCCGCCTTTCAGGCGGCTTTTCGCGTGAATCCTGCACTGTCACCCACGGCGACGCCGGCTGAAAGCCGGCGGCAGCCAGGATTGGCTGCCCCACAGGCCGGAGCCCTCGCATGATCGACCTGCCCCGCCTCCGCCAGGCCTTCCCCGATCGCCAGATCCTCCACTTCGAGTCCCTCGATTCCACCCAGCGCGTCGCCGCCGAAAGCGAGCCGGGCACCATCGTCCTGGCCGATCGCCAACTCGCCGGCCTGGGTCGCCACGGCCACACCTGGCACTCCGCACCCGGCGCCCGAATCTACTGCTCCCTCGTCCTGCCTCCCGGCCCTGTCCTCACCCTCGCCCTCGGACTCGCCACCGCCGAAGCCATCGCCCAGGCCACCGGCATCCGAAGCGACCTGCGCTGGCCCAACGACCTCATGCTCGACCACCGCAAGGCCGCCGGCATCCTGGTACAACTGGTCGATGGCCAGGCCATCGCCGGCATCGGCATCAACGTGAACCAAACCGAGTTTCCAGACGACCTCCATCACCAGGCCATCTCGCTCCGCCAGCATGCCGGCCGCGAATTCGCCCGCGAGGACATCCTGTTCGCCCTCTTCCCCGCCATCGATTCCCTCACCGCCGAAGACCCCGAAACCGTCCTCCGCCTCTTCACTCACGCTTCCAGTTACGCCACCGGACGGCGCGTGACCGTCGATCAACCCGGCGGCGTCATCACCGGAACCACCGCGGGCCTCGACCCCGCGGGCTTCCTCATCGTGCGCCAGGACGATGGAACCGATACCCTGATTCTTGCAGGAGGCGTACGTGCTGCTGGCTCTTGATGCAGGTAACAGCAATATCACCATCGGCGCTTTTGAAGGCCGCGATCTGGTCTTCCACTGGCGCTTGCGCACCGTCCACGAACAGACCGCCGACGAGTGGGGCATCCTGCTGCGCAACCTCTTCTCCCCCGCCGACCTGGATATCGCCAAGGTCGATGGCATCATCATTGCCAGCGTCGTCCCTCCCATCGATTCCACCCTGGCGTTCATGACCCAACGCTACTTCCACACCGAAGCCATGTTCGTCACGCCGCGCACCGATATCGGCCTCGCCATCCGCTACGACAACCCCAACGAAGTGGGCGCCGATCGCCTCGTAAACGGCGTCGCCGGCTTCTATAAGTACGGCGGCCCCTGCGTCATCGTCGATATGGGCACCACCATCAATTTCGACGTGATTTCCAAGGACGGCGAGTATCTCGGCGGCTCCATCGCGGTCGGTATCGGCATCGCCATCAAGGCCCTGTTCACTAAGACCGCCCGCCTGCCGCTGGTCGATTTCCGCCCGCCCAAGGACGTCGTGGGCACCAACACCGTGGCCAGCATGCAGAGCGGCCTCTACTTCGGCGCCATCGGCATGATCGATGGCATCCTGGAGCGCATCTTCGCCAAACTCGGCCCCGAAACCAAAGCCATCGCCACCGGCGGGCAGGCCCACATGATCGTCGAGGGCTCGCGCTACCTGAAGATCGTCGACGAGCACCTCACGCTCCAGGGCCTGCAAATGATCTGGGAACGGAACCACCCCCAGCCGTCAACTACGCCGTGAACTATTTCAACTACTTCACCGAAATCGAAGATCACTTCCAGCGCGCGCGCGGCACCAGCCTCTTCCTGCTCTCCCCGCTGGACTGGGCGCTCATCGAAACCTGGAACGAGTCCGGCGTCCCGCTGGAAGCCGTCCTGCGCGGCATCGACGCGGCCTTCGAAAAGTGGCGCAGCCGCAAAGTGAAAACCCAAATGGTGAACTCGCTCGCCTTCTGCGCCCAAGCCGTGCTCACCGAAGCCCAGATCATGGCCGGCCTGGCCCAACCCAAGCGCGCCACCGCCCCACCCTTCCCGCTGGACGACCTCCGCGCCTACCTCGAAAGCAACGCCGCCGCCGTCCCCTACCCCGAAATCGCCGATTCCCTCCGCCGCCTCGCCGCCGACGCCGAACAGCATTACACCGACCTCGAATCCCTGGAGCAGCGTCTCACCGTGCTCGAAGAAAAGATGATGGCGCTCGTGCGCACCCTTCAGACCGAAGAACAGATGCTCGAAGCCCGTCAGGAGTTAGACCGCCAACTCCGCCCCTACCGCGGCAAAATGACCGCCGACCAACTCTCCATGCTGGAAAAGCAATACCTGGAACGCAATCTCCTGGAAAAATCGAAGCTCCCCCGCTTAAGCCTCTTCTACATGCGTTGAGTGGCATGAGACCCGCCTTGTGCAAGGTGGGACAGGCTTCAGTTGAGCCTGTCATCCGCGCCATCCATTCTCTTGCGGTATACTACTCTTCAGCATGTCATCCGAGGGGCACTTCCGCGGGAAACTCCTGCT
>JADGNS010000668.1 GCA_017883355.1 Candidatus Solibacter sp. | reverse complement strand
GGGCGTATTCTTTCTCAGTTACTTCCCTCCCAACAGGCCGCCGTTCGTCTCCACGTTGATCCTGCGCCCGTCGGTGCGGATGGTGATCATGCCGTCCACGTCTGTGCGCAGGATGGCCGCGTGATGCGCGCGCAGGCGCTCCACCACCGTGGGGTGCGGGTGCCCGTAGCTGTTTTCGAACCCCGCCGAAATCACCGCGAACGCCGGCTGCACCGCGCTCAGGAACTCTTCCGTACTGCTGGTGCGGCTCCCATGGTGCGCCACCTTGAGCACGTCCGTGGAATGCAGCTCGTTGGTATACAGCATCTCCTGTTCGATTCCGCGCTCCACGTCGCCGCTCAGAAAGAAGTTGCGCTGCCCGAACGTCACGCGCATCACCAGCGAGTCGTTATTCTTCGGCTCGCCCACCGGCACGTAGTCCGGCGTAGGCGCCAGCACCTCGATCGCCGCCCCGCCGAAGGCAAACCGGCTCGGCGCGCGCAGCGGCATGATCCTCGCTCCCACCGCGACTGCCTTATCGTGCACCGCGCGCCACTCCGGGCCCTCCGGCGTGAACCCGGTCCACACCTCGCGCGGATGGAAGTCGGCAATCAGCGCCCCCAGGCCGCCAGAGTGATCTTCGTGCGCGTGCGAGAGCGCCACTACGTCCACCGTGCGGAAGCCGCGATCCCACAGGTAGGGCGCCACCACGTCCTCGCCGATATCGAGCTGCGAGCGCGCCACCCGCCCGAACGCCGGGATGCCGCCGCCATCCACCAGCATGCGTTTGCCATCGGGAAATACCACCAGCAGGCTGTCGCCCTGGCCCACATCGATGGCCGTCAACTCGAGCTCGCCCGCGTGGACGTCCGCCGCGAACGGGTGCCACACCAGCAGGGCGAGCAATACGGCCACCGCCAGTCCGCCCCAGCGCGAGCGCCAGATGGCCGCCGCAATCAGCGCCGCCGCCAGCGCGACGCCGAGCCATACCGGTGGCGTGGGAATCCGCCAGTTCGGTTCCAGGTTGGCGTGGAACCAGACCACCTTTTGCGAGAGCCACAAGAGCAGCCCGGCGACCTTGGCGATCCAATGCCACCCCGTAAACACGGCCAGGAACCCCACCGGCACCGCCGCGCCCATCAGCGGCACCACGAAGGCGTTCGCCGAAAGTCCCGAGAAGCCCAGCCGGTGAAAGTAGACCACCATGGGCAGCGCCAGGCCAAGCTGCACCACCGCCGACGTGAGCACGATCTCGTAGACGAACAGCACCACCCGCGCCGGCCACGCCACCACCCACAACGGCGCGCGCAGCGTCTCGGCCAGCAGGCGCATTTCAATGCGGAACTGCGCCGCGCGCGGGGGCAGGTGAAAATCGCGGCCGCTATCGGCCAGGTCGCGCAGCCCCGCCATCAGTGGTCCCGAGGTGGCGGCGATCGCTGGCGCGGCGAACGCCCCCAGGAACCCCACGGCCAGAAACGTGAGCTGGAAACTGGCGTCGAACAACTGCTCCGGGTCGAGCAGCAGAAATCCCAGCGCCACCGCCGCCAGCAGATTCATGATGCGCCGCTCGCGATAAAAATATCCCGCGATCATGAACAGCGTGAGCCCCGCCGCCGAGCGCACGCACGGCGCCTGCCACCCCGTGACCAGCGAATACAGCCACGCCGCCAGTACCGTCAGAAACAGCGCCACGCTCTCCGGCACAAAGCAGATGCGCAGCAGGAACAGGAAGAAGGCCGCCAGCACCGCCACGTGAGTCCCGGAAATCACCAGCGCGTGAAACGTGCCCGTGGAGCGGTACTGCTCGGTCCAGACCTTCTGCAACTGGAACGATTGCCCGATCAGGATCGCCTGCATCATCCCGCCCTGGTAAGCGTCGCCGGGGTACATCTGTTGGAGCCGCGCGAGGGCGGCCTGGCGCAGGTCCATCACGGCTTTCTGAAATGCATTCCCGCAATGTCCGGGCAGAACGCGCACACCTCCGGCCGCTGCCGATACGGTCCAATAGATGTCCTGCCGGGCCAGGAAGCGCCGGTAATCGAAGGCCCCCGGGTTGCCGAAATTGCGCGGCGTCCGCACTTTCCCGTCGAGTTCGATATTCTGCCCGTAGTGCAGCGCGGGCAGCGTTTCGCCGTCTTTGGTGTACAGCGTGACCTGCGCACGCGCGCCGCGATCCAATTCGAGGACGAAGCGCTCGCGCTCGCCCGAAATCGCCGGCGGTTCCACCACGCACCCGCCGACAATCACCACCTCGCGTCCGGTGGCATCGATGGATGGCGGCGGTCCCGGAGCGTGCACGCGCGAATCGAGCGCTCCCGCGAAGAATAGGGCGAGCAGGCAGCAGACGCCGGCGAGCGCGCGCGATCCGCGCCACAACGCCACGCAGCCGAGGACGAAGAATCCCCCGATGGCCCCCGATGATTCCGATAGCCCAAGCGGTATGAACCGGTAGACCAGGATGCCCGAAGCAAGGGCAGCCAGGGGACCTAGCAATGGATGCTTCACCACTAGTTAAGCGCGATTGTAACAGCGTGCGGGAAGTACCGTGGGTCGGCGAATGCGTTTCATCCCGCCATCGCCAGCGTGAATTGCCGTGCATTCTGCGAGGCGTCGGCGGCTTCGCGCACCCGCGGCCGATCCTCGCCAAACAGCGCCCAGAGCCATAACTCGGCCGTTTCCGGGTTCCATGGCAAAACCCCATCGGCGCCGGCAAAGCACAGCGAGGCATACCAGCAGTTCTCCCGTTCCATTCGCATGAAGATCAGGGACACGCCACTGGGCAGATGCCGCGCGGAAACCGTTCGCAGATAGTATTGGTTTACGGACCCGGCACTGCCGCCGGTGGTAACTGCGTGGCGCCAGACGCCGCGGCCGGCATTGGAGCGCAGAAGCCGGGCTACATTGGCGATCGACCAGTCCGTGTCGAAGATTCGGCCCACCGTGTGTGGCGCGGCAATCGGCGTCTTGCTCATGGTTCGATGATCTCACCCGGAACGCGTAAACGTACTATTCCCAAGGGTATCAGTACGGAAAGTACTGATTTCTGTGCGACTTATGACAAGTTAACCGCGGCTGCCATTGAGTGCGCTGCCGCATCCATGTATGCTTGTCCATGGGTGAAGGTGGCCAAGGCCTTCCAGGCTTGTCAAGTCATGCCGGCGAAACAACTGCTCCAGGACAAAGATCGCAAATTCCAGCTTCTGTTTGAGGAACATCCTCAACCCATGTGGGTCATCGACCCCACGGAGCGCAAGATCCTGGAAGCGAATTCGGCGGCCGCGGCGCTCTATGGCCATACGCGGGACGAGTTTCGCGGCATGAGCCTGGACGCGGTTCTGGTGAGTGAAGGGCCCGGCCAGCCATCCGCCAGCCCGCGGCGGCATCGCACCAGTAACGGTCGCATGATCGATGTGGAGATGGCGCAGCACCCGGTCGTTTTCGGCGGGCGTCCGGCGGAGTTGGTGGTGCTGATGGATGTCACGGCAACCCGCCAACTCGAAGACCGCTTGCGCCAGGCGCAGAAAATGGAAGCGGTGGGCATGCTGGCCGGCGGGGTGGCGCACGATTTCAATAACCTGCTCACCATCATCTCGGGCTACAGCCAACTCATCTTGAACACTCTGGACGCGGGCGATCCAAACTACTATTCGGCGGAGCAGATTCTGAAAGCCGGGGAACGCGCGGCCACGCTGACCCGGCAATTGCTGGCCTTCAGCCGGCCGCAGGTGTTGCAGCCCAGGGTGCTGGACCTCAATAAGCTGGTCACGGGCCTGAGCACGATGCTGCGGCGTCTCATCGGCGAGGATGTCGACCTGCAACTGGTGCTGCGGCCGGATCTGGGGATGGTGAGCGCCGATCCCGGCCAGATCGAGCAGGTGCTGATGAATCTGGTAGTGAACGCGCGCGACGCCATGCCGAAAGGCGGCACGCTCACCATCGAGACCGCCAACGTGGATCTCGACGAAAGCTACGCGGGGCGCCACCTCGCGGTGAAACCCGGACCCTACGCGCAGATCGCGGTGAGCGATAACGGCGGCGGTATGGATGAA
>JADGNS010000667.1 GCA_017883355.1 Candidatus Solibacter sp. | reverse complement strand
CGACCGAAGCCGGCACGCGTCTCAGCGCGATCCGCCGCGCCATCGACGCCACTCCCTCGCTGCCTCCAAAACTGCGCGAAGAAACCTTGAAGCTGGAAAAGCAGCTCAACCAGATCAACATCGCTCTCAGCGGCGACCGCGTCTGGCGCGCCACCAACGAAGGCGTCCCCGCGTCCATCTCCGATCACGTGCAGGCCGCCGCTTCTCCCACTCGCGGGACTACCGGCCGGCCGACGAAGACCGCGATGGAGCAGTACCAGATCGCGAGCGACGATTTGGCGCTGGAGATTCCCAAATTGCGCAAGCTGTTCGAGACCGATATCAAGGCTCTCGAAAAGCAGCTCGACGCGGCCGGCGCACCGCCGACCCCCGGCCGTCTCCCGGACTGGAAGGGCGGCAAATAGGCAGGCAGGAATTGTGGGGCGGACCCCCTGGTCCGCGCGGGTCCCCCTGGACCCGCTTCTCGCCCGCCGCCCGGGGGGGCCGACGGGGGCGTCGGTCCGCGGACCAGGGGGTCCGCCCCACAAGCGCTACCGCCCTTCAAGCGCTTGCAGCAGCTCCCGAAACCGCCGCCTGCTCACCTCCAGCCGCGCGCCATTCTTGAGCAGCACTTCACCCGAACCGCCCGGCATGGGGAACACCTCCGCCACCGCATTCAGGCTGATCATGGCCGCCCGCGAAATGCGGAAAAAACGCGCTGGGTCGACGCGCCCTTCGAGTTCGTTGAGCGTCGGGTCCATCCAATACTGGCCGCCCTCGGCCACCATCCGCGTCAGCCCGTCCTCGCTGGCGAAGTAAATCACGCGCGCTTCCCCCACCACCAGGTAGTGCCCCGCGTTCTTCACCAGAAAGCGCGCTGGCTGGGTGGCGCTGCCGCGGATCGCCTGGTCCAGTCCCGGTTCACCTCCGCCGGCCGAGAGCGCGCGCACCCGGTCCAGCGCCTGCGCCAGGCGCGCGCGGCTGATCGGCTTCAGCAGATAGTCCACCGCGTGCAGTTCGAACGCGTCCACCGCGTGCTGGTCGTAAGCCGTGCAAAAAATCACATGGGGACGCGGATGCGGCAGGCAGGCGGCCACATCGATCCCACTCGACCCGGGCATCTGGATATCCAGCAGCAGCAGGTCCGGCCCGAGCGCCACGGCCATCTCCATCGCCTGCACGCCCGTCTCGGCCTCGCCGGCGATTTCCAGGTCGGCGTGCGCCGCCAGCATCTGGCGCAGGCGCGCGCGGGCAGGCGCTTCGTCATCCACAATCAGTACACGCATCACTTTGAGATTCGGGCGGCGCCGGCAGCCGCGCTGCGGCGCGGAATCTTCAACCAGACCCGCGTCCCTGCCGAATCGTTCTCCCAGGATAGCCGGGCGGAATCGCCATAATAACCCGATAGACGCTCCGCGATGTTGCGCAGCCCATGCCCGCTCCCCGGCGCGGCCAGCGAGAAGCCCGCCGGGAAGCCGGGCCCGTTGTCGCGCACTTCGATGTTCAACGCTTCGTGATTCAGCGTCACGCTCAGCCCCACCCTTCCCTGCCCCTCCACCGTGGATGTGCCGTGCTTGATGGCGTTTTCCACCAGCGGCTGTATGCTCATCGCCGGCACCTGGATCGCCGTGGCGGCGGCGTCCACCGACACCTTCACTTGCAGGCGCTCGCCGAACCGCGCCTCCTCCACGCGCAGGTAGGCCGCCACGAACTCGAGTTCCTCATCCAGCCGCACCCACTCCTTCTCCGATTTGCGCAGCGTGTAGCGGAAGACTTCGGCCAACTGCTCCACGGTCTCCTCCGCCAGTTCCGGCCGCGTGTGGATCAGGCCCGCGATCGCGTTGAGCGCGTTAAACAGGAAGTGTGGGTTGATCTGCGCGCGCAGCGCCTTCAACTCGGCGCGGCTGGCCAGGTCGCGCAGGTGTGCTTCGCGCTCCCGGAAGCGGACATTCTCCAGCACCACGCCCAGAGTGCGCCCCAGCGATTGCAGCAGATTGCGGTCGTCGCTCAGATAGGGCAAGGAATTGGCCCGCGCGGAGAGCACCACCCCGCCATGCGCTCCGATGGCGGCGCTGATGGAGCCCTCCGCGCCCTCGCCTGTCGCATCAGCCCCGAAACGCACGTCGGCCGTCGCTTCGAAAATCTCACTCAACGATTGCGCGGCGCGGGCGCGCAGCCCGCCCTCGTTTTCCGCCGCCTGCACCGCGGCGACGAACCGGCGTTCGGCCTCCACCGCGGTGTAGCGGCGGCGCAGGCACACGCGATCGATGGTTCGCGACAGAAATCCGTAGATCCAGGGACCCGCCAGCCACAACGGCGCCAGCAGCAGCCACTGGCCCCAGGCGGTCGCCGGACGAACCACGAAAGACGTCGCCAGCACCAGTAGCGAGAAGGCCAGGAACGCGCCGCGCTTGAGCACCAGGTCGAAGAAGACCAGGCGCTCTTTGTAATAAAGGGTGACGCAGAAAAAAGTCAGCAGCAGGTAATCCGGCAGCAGGCGGACGACGGGGCTGAGTTGCAGCAGGGTGGCCGCGGAGGCCAGCATCATCAGGCAGAGAAGGACTTGCGTCCAGGCGCGATAGCGCCGTTCCGCGACATCCCTCCGCCGGCCCGAAAGTCCCTCGATCAGCAGCCCGAGCACTCCGGCGGCGCCCAGTTGCAGAGCCGGTGCGGACTCTAGCGCGTCCCCCCAGGCCGACGGAAGCAGGCCCGTATCCACGCCGGCCATGGCAACCGCCACCACAATGGCGACGGCGTAGAACCCGTTGCGCAACCACGCCAGGCGGCACTGCTCTTCGCGATAGACCAGGTGGAGCAGCAGGGCCGGAATCAGTCCGGTCGCCAGATCCAGCGGTGGCGACAACCACGTCCGCAGGCTCTCGGACTGCGTCGCAAGGTTCAAAAGGAAAGACACCCCACACACTGCCGTGAACACGCCAAAAACGCCGCCGCCCGCTCCGCGCTGCGTGCGGAGTTGTCGCCAGTAGAAGATCCCCAGCGTGCAGAACGTGAGCGTGCCGAAGGCGAACGGCGCCAGCCAGAGCAGATACACGAATTGCCGGACGGACATGGTCATGGCGCGTTCTTCACCGGCTTTCCGGTCACCGTCTCCAGGACGTGCAGGATGGCCCGGTAGTTGTTCTTATCGGCCTCTAACAAAAGACCGCCGGGTTTGCCGTCGCCCGTGCGGTATTCGATGCCGATGAAATGCGTCTTGCTCTGATGCAGAATGCCGAACAACGCCAGCGGCGTCGCCACGATGCTCAGCGCCACCATGTCGGCCACGCGGCGGTGCGCCTCCTGGCCGTAGCTCAACGCGGTGACTTCGGAAGGCGCCAGGCGAAACGTCTGGCGTCCGAAGAGGAACGCCAACTCGCCGGGCGTGACCGTCAGCGTAGTATTCCAGTCGAAGGGATTGACCTTGGCGGCCACCGTCCCGCCACTGTAGCGCAGCTTGTTCCACGAATTGCCCTCGCCCGCCAGGCACGGCGTGCCGGCGAGCCAGAGAACCAGCAAAACTGCAACAATTCGGCGCATTTCGCGACTTCAGTATAGGGGACCCGCAGCGCCCGCGACAACGCAGTTTCGATGGGCGGCGGATGGTGCGGATGGGTGGCCCGGGCGGGCCGATGAGCGGCGTCCGCCGTCCACCGCCATTTTCCGCCGCTCATGCGAAAGTACTGGCCGTGCGGGCCGCGGGCAAGCTAAGCTTCAGTCGAGAGCAACCCACTATGAAAACCGTTCTTATGCTGATGATGTTCGCAGGATGCGCGAGTGCGCAGAATAACGATCTGGGACTGCTGTTGGGAATCAGCGGCCCAACGTCCAGTGTGAACACCGGCAACGGCACGCGTGTTTCCGGCTCGGTGGGCGCCCACGGCCAGATCAACTACGCCATGCAACTGCGTGAGACCACCGCCGGCAGGCTGTACCTGGAACTGCCGCTGCTCCTCGGCGGACATGCCACCGGAACGGTGGCCGGCTCTGTGAATGGTTCGGCAGGGGGAATGTTCTTCTTCACGCCGGGGCTGCGCCTCAATATCGCGCCGGCG
>JADGNS010000037.1 GCA_017883355.1 Candidatus Solibacter sp. | reverse complement strand
ACCGTGGATGGCCAGACCTATACCCAGCCGGTTACTATTAAGCCCGATCCTCGCGGCGCCCCCAACGGCGTCAGCGAGGGCGCCGGAGGTTGACAGACGAAAGCGTCTGTCCCACGGCTTCAGTGGGGCGGGCGCTTTCGCCATGGCGTGCCCTGCCGTGTCCCGGTCCGGCACCGAATACTTGGTGAGATACAATGTATCTCAGGGAGGTAATCATGGCGACCACAATGGTTCACGTTCGCGTGGATGAGAAGACGAAGCAGCGGGCTGCGAAGACGCTGGCTTTGATGGGAATCTCCGTGTCCGATGCCGTGCGCATGCTGCTGGTCCGCGTGGCTGCGGAGAAGGCCCTTCCATTCGATGTGAAGATCCCCAACGCGACGACCGTGAAGGCGATGCGCGCCGCCGACAAGGGCAAGGGAAAGCGCCTGACCTCCGCGGGCGCGCTGTTCAAGGACCTGGGAATCTGATCCGGTGCGGAACCCGGTAGAAGGCGCGCAGTTCCACCGCCTCCGTTACCGCCGCAACATCGAGTCCAACACCGCCCGCGCGCGCTCGATGGCCTCTGGCAGCGCCGCTTCCACCTGCGGCGAGAGACCGATTCCCGTGGCGATGCGGGCCGGCTCCACTCCCACCACGACGATCTCTTCGGCAACATCGCCGAGGAGGCGCGCCGTGGCCAGCAGTTCCAGCGCGTTGCCTTCGTGCGCGGTGGTAGAGCGCTGCACGCGCAGTCCGTCGATCGCGGGGCCGCGCAGCACGTGCACGCTGCCTGGCTCCGCGCCCAACCCCACCGCGTCCAGCACCAGAATCGCGCGCCGGTTGGACAGGTAATGGAGCAGGGACAGACCCTGCGTGCCGCCATCCACGAATTCCACCTGGGCAGAGACGCCCCGCTCCGCCGATAGCGCCGCCTCGACGTGCAGTCCGGCGGCGTCGTCGGTCAGCAGGAGGTTGCCCAGCCCGAGCACCAGGATCGGCGCCCGGGGTACCGCCCGAGGGTCGAGCGCGGCGTCAGCTGAGCCAGCGGTCATGATCCAGGTCGCCCTTCTGATAAAACTTGTAGCCGGAAATGATCGAAGTGATCAAGCCGTTGCGAAACTGGTGGGAGTCGAAGAACACGATGTACAGGTGGATAATCGTGAACACCACGAAACTCCAGGCGATGGTGTGGTGCCACAGGTGCACCATGTAGCTGCCGCCCAGCAACGGAATCACCCAGCCGGTGAGCCGGTCCCAGAAGCCTCCGGGGTTGGTTTCCGAGTAGAGCGCCATGCCGGTGAGAATCTGGCACCACCCCAGGAAGATCACGAAGAACGTGTAGGACAGGCCGGCCAGGGCGTTGTGGCCCAGGTGCACGTGGCCGCGCTCCAGACGCAGATACTGCATGGCCTGCGCCCTGAGGTCGGCCCACCACTCCTTTCGCCACACGAAGGGGAAGCCGGAACGGGAGTAGTTGTTGCCGAAGTAGAAGCAGTAGATGCGGAGCAGGAAACCGAACAGCAGGGCGTATCCCGCCACGAAGTGAATCTCGCGCACGGTGCCCATCACGAAGTGGTTGGCGGCCTCTCCGTTGGGCGCCAGGGCCGGATTGGCGATGTACAGACCGGTCAGGAAAAGCGCCGTGACGGCGAGCGCGTTGATCCAGTGCGCCAGCCGCACGGGCGCCTGCCAGACGTACTTGCGTCCGTATCCGGTTTCGCCGGGGACAATCTCCAGGGAACGATAGGTGGTAGCCATGGCGTCCTCCTTACCGCACCTTCACTTCCACCAGTTTCTCGCCGTCCGGGCCGAAGACGTGCGAGGCGCACGCCAGGCAGGGGTCGAACGAGTGGATGGTGCGCAGGATTTCCACCGGCCGCTTGGGATCGGCCACGGGCGTGCCGATGAGCGCCGCCTCATAGGCCCCGTGCTGCCCCTTGCCGTCGCGCGGCGAAGCATTCCAGGTGCTGGGCACCACGATCTGGTAGTTGGCGATCTTGCGATCCTTGATGTGCACCCAGTGGCCCAGCGCGCCGCGCGGGGCTTCGGTGAACCCGTAGCCCCTGGACTCGGGTTTCCAGGTGGCGGGATCCCAGAACTGGGTGTCGGCGGTAGTCGAGTCGCCGCCTTTCAGGTTGGCGATCAGGCGGTCGTACTCATCCATCAGCCAGTGCACGGCCAGTTGCGACTCCAGGCCGCGCGCGGCGGTCCGGCCCAGGGTGGAGAACAGCGCTTCCGGTCCCACCTTCAGTTTGCCCAGCGCCGCCGTCACCACTTCCTTGTAATCGGCGCGCCCGCTGGCGAACCCCATCAGCATGCGCGCCAGCGGCCCCACTTCCATGGCCTGCCCTTTCCACCGCGGCGCCTTCAGCCAGGAATAGGCCTTATTCTCATCGAGCTGTTTGAACGGTGGTTTGGGCCCGGTGTAGTTGGCTTCGGTGACGCCGTCCCAGGGATGCAGCGCATCCTTGCCGCCGGGATACCGATACCAGGAGTGAGAAATCTCTTCCTGGATCTGGGCCGGATCGGCGGGATCCACCGGCAGCACCTCGCTCAGGTTCTTATTGAGGATGACGCCGCGCGGGAAGCGGAACTTCGCCACGTCGCCGATGCCGTTCTGCGGCAGATCGCCGTAGCACATGTAGTTGCCCAGGCCGCCGCCGATCTTGGTCCACTCGGGGTAGAACGAAGCCACCGCGAGCAGGTCCGGGATGTACAGGTTCTCGACGATGTTGATGGCGTCGGAAATGAGACCCTTCACCATGGTGAGGCGCTCGATGTTGATGGCGTTGTCGCCGTTCAGCGCGATGGCGGAAGCCACGCCGCCCACCAGGTAGTTGGGGTGCGGGTTCTTGCCGCCGAAGATGGTGTGGATCTTGACCAGTTCCTTCTGCCACTTCAGGGCTTCCAGGTAATGCGCCACGGCCATCAGGTTGGCCTCGGGCGGCAGCTTGTAGGCCGGGTGGCCCCAGTAGGCGTTCTGGAAGATGCCCAGTTGTCCGGAGGCCACAAACTTGCTCAACGTGCCGGCCACATCCTTGAAATAGCCTTCGGTGGCAGTAGGCCAACTCGGCGACACCTTCTGGGCCAGCGCCGCGGTGGCGCCGGGGTTGGCTTTCAGCGCGGAGACCACGTCCACCCAGTCCAGCGCGTGCAGATGGTAGAAGTGGATCACGTGGTCCTGCACCATCTGGGTCAGGAACATGATGTTGCGGATGATATCGGCGTTGCGCGGCACCGTGATGCCGAGCGAGTTCTCCACGGCGCGCACGCTGGCCAGCGCGTGTACCGTGGTGCAGACGCCGCAGATGCGTTCGCAGAAGGCCCAGGCATCGCGCGGGTCGCGGCCCTGGAGAATCACTTCCAGGCCGCGCCACATGGTGCCCGAGCTCACGGCATCGTGAATGTGGCTGCTATCGTCGAGCATCGCCTCCACGCGGAGGTGTCCTTCAATTCGCGTAACGGGATCGACTACGATTCGCTGTGCCATGGCTCACTTCACCTCCCCGGTGGTATTCTCCGGATCGACGGGTTTGCCGGCGACCCGCTTGCCGGCGCGGCGCGCCCAGTACGACGCCAGGTGCGCGGTCACGCCGGCCCCGGTCAGTACCGCCAGCGTCTTGCCCACCTGGTCCGGCGTCGCCTCGATTCCCGGCAGCGGGACGCTGTCGGCCATGCGTTCGTAGAAAGGCCCGTGGTCCCAGAAGTTCGGTTCGCTGCATCCGATGCACGGATGCCCGGAACCGATCGGAAAGCTGGTGCCGGCATTCCATTTCACGGTGGGGCAGGAGTTGTACGTCATGGGTCCCCGGCAGCCCATTTTGTACAGGCACCAACCCTTGCGGGCGCCCTCGTCGTCCCAGGTCTCGACGAACTGTCCGGCGTCGAAGAAGGCGCGCCGGTAGCACTTGTCGTGAATGCGCTGCCCGTAGAACATCTTGGGACGGCCGGTGCGATCCAGTTCCGGCAACTGGTCGAAGGTCAGGATGTAGGCCAGCACACCGGTCATGACCTCGGAGATGGGGGGACAACCCGGCACGTTGATGATCGGCTTGTTGGTGATGATTTTGTGGACCGGCTCGGCGCCCGTGGGGTTGGGCCTGGCGTTCTGCACGCAGCCGTAGGATGCGCAGGCGCCCCACGCCACAATCGCCTTGGCATCCGCGGCGGTTTCCTTCAGGATGTCGAGAAAGCTCTGTCCGGCCACCATGCAGTAGACCCCGCCGTCGCGCGTGGGCGCATTGCCCTCCACGGCCAGCAGGTACTGCCCCTTGTAGTCCTTCATGATCTTCTTGCGGATCTCTTCGACCTGCTCGCCCGCCGCGGCCTGCAGCGTGTCGTCGTAGTCCAGCGAGATCATGTTCAGCACGATGTCCTGGGCGATGGGGTGCGAGCTGCGGATGAAACTCTCGCTGCAGCAGGTGCATTCCAGCCCGTGCAGCCAGATCACCGGAATGCGCGGTTTGGTCTCCATGGCGGCCATCACCTTGGGAACCATGGAGGCTTCGAGCCCCATGATGGCGGCCAGCGATGTGCAGTATTTGAAGAAAGTACGCCGATCCACACCGTGCTGTTCGAGCACCGCATAGGTCGACGGTAGGCGTTCCGACATGGGCGACCTCCCGGGAACCCGGCGCCCGCCGGCGTCGCGCACCGCCGCATACACGGCCGTAAGTGGCGGATTGGAAAATCATATAACAAAAACCGGACAATGGGAATCAAAAAAATCAACAATGGAAGCTGAAATTCTGAAACTATGGGAAAACGAACAAAATATGCGGGGTCCGCTGCTATCATGTACACCGTGGCCCATCTGTTCACCCGTTCCCTGCTGCTACTGCTCGCCGTCGCCGCGTGGGCGCAGCAGAGTGCGCTGGTGTATCCCGGCGGTCACGGACCCGGCCGGGGGAAACAGGTGGTGCTCATTGCCGGCGACCAGGAATACCGCGCCGAGGAATCGATCCCCGCGCTGGCGCAAATCCTGGCCGGCCGCCATGGCTTCCACTGCACGGTACTGTTTTCCGTCAACCGCCAGACCGGAAAGATCGACCCCAACACGATCGACAATATCCCCGGCCTGGAGGCGCTGCGAAACGCCGATCTGGTGGTGCTCTTCGCGCGCTGGCTGGAACTGCCCGACGAGCAGATGAAAGAGATCATCGACTATACGGAGTCCGGCCGGCCCATCGTCGCCCTGCGCACCTCCACCCATCCCTTCAACTACCGGAAGCACCCGGAAAGCCCGTACGCGAAGTACAGCTACAACAACCAGGAGTTTTCCGGCGGCTATGGCCGGCAGGTGCTGGGCGAGACCTGGATCAACCACTACGGAGCGCATCAGAAGCAGAGCACGCGCGGCGTAATCGCGCCGGGAATGGAGAACCACCCCATCCTGCGCGGCGTGCGGGACCTTTGGGGAGAATCCGACGTTTACGAGATCACCGCGCTCCATGGCGACAGCCGGCCGCTGGTCATGGGACAGGTGCTGATGGGCATGGACCCGGCCTCGCCGCCCGACCCGGCCAAGAAGCTTATGCCCGTGGCATGGACCAAGACCTACACCGGCAGCTCCGGCAAACCCGCCCGCATCTTCACCACCACCATGGGCCACCCCGGGGACTTCCGCAACGCGGGCTTCCGGCGCATGGTCGTCAACGCCTGCTATTGGGCCGCGGGGCTGGAGAAAAAGATCTCCGCCACGCGCAGTGTGGAGTTCGTCGCGCCCTACAATCCCCACCCGATCGGCGTGCGCAGCGCCGCGCCGTAAAAGAGCGTTAACCTACTCGACTCCCAACTCCGCCGGCGACCACTCGGGCACCGCCCCGGCGCGGGAGGCTACCAGAGCGCCCAGCCGGTTGGCGAAATCGCCCGTCCTGGCCGCGCTCCAGCCCGCCGCCAGGCCGTGCAGAAACGCCGCGGCGAAGGCATCGCCCGCGCCCACCGTGTCCGCCACCTTCACCGGGTAACCCGGGCACTCCGCCCGATCGTGCGCGATGCGCACCACGCAGCCCCGATCGCCGCGCGTGATGGCCACCGAGGGAGCCTCTCCCAAGTCCGGGAATAAGTCCGCCTCGTCGTCATTCATCTTCACCGCGCCAGAGAGCGCGAGCAGTTCGCGAACCAGCTCCGGCGTATAACAGCCGCGCCGCAGATTCACGTCGTAAAAGCGCCGCGCACCCGGCACGGCATCCATCACCCGGCGCAGCACCTCGCGGGCGCGGCCTTCCATGGGATACAGCGTCCCGAAGTAGATCCAGTCGGGCCGCACCTCGGCGAGCCGGTCCAACTGCCGGTCGTCGAGCGCCACGCAATCGTAGGCCGCGGGCCGGTGAATCGTGAAGTCGGGATGGCCTTCCGCGTCCAGCCGCACCGACACGCTTCCCGTGGGCCGGCCCGGCGCCACCTGGATGAACTCTGTCGCCAGACCTAATGCCGCGGCCCGCTCCAGCGCCGTGCGGCCGCGTTCATCGTCTCCCACCGCGCTCAGGAAAATCACGCGGTGTCCCAGCCGGTGAGCGTGGACCGCGAAATTGAAGGGCGCGCCGCCGAGGCGCACCGAGTCGGGAAATACATCCCACAAGATCTCACCAATGCTGAGGATTGTCATCTGGCCCTAATCATAACTATAAAAACTTTCGATTGGATCTGCGCGAGCCCTTCGCTTATGATGAAACGGTAGGCAAGTTTGTCCACGCCGACAGCTCCCAATCTCAGCAACAAATAAACGGAGGAAGACTGTGAGCAACAGGTGTCCGCGGCCTATGGCCGCACTCGTGGCGATCGTGTCTCTTGGCGTTCCCGGCTGGCCGCAAGTCCCGGAAAGTTCCGCAATCGTCAAAGGAGAACTACACAGCGACACGCCCGTATACTTACCAGACTACTGGGTCGAACTGGAAGACGTGAGCCATTCCCGCGAAACGCATCGCGTGGAGGTCCAGTTCGATGGCACTTTCCAACTGCGCGACATTCGCAACGGCGAGTACGCGCTGCGCGTAACTACTCTGAATGGCGAACCCGTGCATCAGGAGTTGGTGACGGTGGGCTCGCAAACCGGACCCCTGACCGTGCGCCTCCCGGCGTTCCACAAACAGCCTGCGGCGCCGGGCACCATTTCCGTCACGCAGTTGCGCCATCCGCCGGCAAGAAAGGCGATTCAGGCGGTGGTCTCGGCGCAGCAATTCTCCGCGTCCGGCCAGCCCGAAAAGGCCGCGGAAGAACTCGAAAAAGCTATCCGCATCTCTCCCGAGTACGCGGAGGCTTACAACAACCTCGCCGTGCAGCATATCCGCCTGGGACACTTTGAGGAGGCCCGCGGCGAATTCGCGCGCGCCATCGCCATCGCCGGGCCCAACGCGTTACTGCTCAGCAATCTCGCCTACGCGCAACGGCGGCTCGAGCGACTGCCGGAAGCCATCGCGTCGGCGCGCGCCGCCCTCCGTCTGGATTCCGGCTCTGCGCAGGCGCACCTGATTCTGGGATCGATCCTGGCGCTGGATCCGCGCACGCGCGCCGAGTCCATCCCGCACCTGGAGCGCGCCGCCGAGACTCTGCCCTCGGCCCGCACCATGCTGGAGAACGTCCGGAACGCGCGTTAAGGTGGGACAGACCATCGCCTTTGGTGGTCTGTCAACTCGCGCTAGTGCACCGCGGCTTGGCAAAACGACAGACGACATAAAACGATCGTCTGTCCTACTTCGCGCGGGTCGCGTCCATTTTCGCTTTGATCGTTTGACCAGGCGCCGCCAGCGTCACGTCGCCCTTGAGATGATCGCCTTCGAGAGCGATATCGAACTTGAAAGCTCCCTGGGGTACCGGCACCTCCATGGTTACTTTGTTGCCCTCGACGGCGCCCTTCTCGATGGGTAATTGCTCGCCCGCGCTCGGCCCCGCCGTGCCGGTGAGCTTCGCGCCGTCCTGCTTCAAGATCAGGTGGATGGTGTCGTCCTGGGTCTGCCCGTCCGGCGTCGTGATCTTCAAGGTGCCGGTCCAGGTTCCGGAAACATCCGCTGCGCTCGCCGCCAGGGCTAAAACCATCGACAGCAAAACTGCCTTCAGTGCCTGCATGCAACCCCCGCTTCAGATTAGCGCAGTCGGCCGAACCGCTCCCGGGCGAATCGCTCTCGTAGTAGCCTGAAGGTATCAATGACCACGTCGCGCCTCGGGCTGATGGCGTTGTTTCTCGCCGCCGCATTTCCTGCCGCCGCCCAGGATGACGCTACGGCGCTGCTCGCCAAAGCCGTCGCCGCATTCGAGAAGAACCAGCAGAACGAGAAGCACTGGAACTGGAGCATCGTCGAGACCCGCCAACTGCTCAACAAGTCCGGCGAGATTCTGCAGCGCTTCCCCTCGGTCACGTCCGAATCCGTGATCCGCAGCGACGGCCGCCGCTGCAACGCCGTCAACGCGTGGGGCGATGGCCGCGCACCCTACATGAAAGATGCCGATCCCGACGAACGCTGTCAGGCCTTCAACGTCATCGGCACGCCGTTCGATGTCGCGCTCCTGCTCAAGAGCGCCAGTGCCAAAGTCATGGAACAATCCGCATCCGCCATACGGATCTCCGTACTGCCCGATAAATCGCGCACCAAATCGCCCGAGTACAGTGTGCGCTGCGCGGCTTCGATCAAAGCGACCATACAGCTCGATCCCGCGACCTTCTTCCCCATTCGGATCGAAGGCGACGTCACCGAATCCGGCTGCGACGGCGAATTCCAGCCGGTGGTTCATTACGAGACCGTGACGCGCCAGCCCATGGTCAGCCAGTTCCGCAAAGGCGCGTCTTTCCGCGTGGGATACGCTTTACAGAAAGACAAGTTCGACAATCCCGCGAACAGCTTCTGGATTTCCAACGAGCAGCACTACTCGGAGCCCTGGAATGCGGATTCCCGGGTGCTGTATTACTGGGGACGCCAGGTTCCGGTAAACCGCGCGAACGGCCATCGTCTGGTCAAAGACGTTCAAGCCACCGCCCAGGAATTCGGTGCGGGCTCGCAGCTTCGCTTCGACAAATAGCCGAGTGTCATGAGAGCCGCCATCCTCCTCGCCTGCGCCGCTTTTCTGGTTCTGGCGGTTTTCTGGGACGGCCCCGAACCGCGGAGCCAGCCGGGCGTCCTGGTGCCCTACGAGCCCGATCAGGAAGCCATCGAGACACGGCACGAATGGCAGTTCAAGGGTTCCCAGGTGAGGGCGCTGGCTAACTTCCGGGTGCGCGCCCGGGTGCTGCTCACGGAACATTATGGGTGGGGCCGCGACGCCGCGGTTTCTCCTGTCGACCTCACGCTCGGCTGGCGCCTCATGTCCAACCAGGAGATCCTCGATGGCCTGCACCTCTACCGCATGCGCCGCGCCTACGCCTGGACGGCCCGCAACGATCGCCTTCCCGCTACGCAAGAGCAGATCACTGCCCATTCCGCCAACATGCACATGGTCCCGTCCACCGAGGAACTGGCCGGCCGCCTGCGCGCCCTCAGCCGCGGCGATCTGGTGGATATCCGCGGCTACCTTATCGAAATCAAGTTCCCCGACGGCGGCACATGGCGCAGTTCTCTCACCCGCACCGATATTGGCAACGGCGCCTGCGAGTTAGTCTGGGTCAACGAACTTAGTAAGTTGTAAGTGGCGAAAGACCCGTCATGGCTTGCCGAAGCACAGCCGTTTGACAGACGACAAAAGGCGATCGTCTGTCCCACAGGGCGCCAGATTTGCCGGATACGCGTGGTCCAGCACGCTCCACATGAAATCCGCCCGCATACGCGCCTGGTTATGGCAACTCATACAGCCCAGTTCGGGACGGCCCTGATCGAAGGTCTCCAGCGCGAGGTTGGCGAACGCGGAGTTGGCGGAAGTGCCCGGACCGGTTCCCGGGAAGGTATGGAAGATCTCTCCGGTCTGCGTAGCGGGCACCGGCAGCGCCTGATTTCCGGGCTGTAGCGGCCACTGCGTCACCACCAGCTTGTAGTATTGCCAGACCGTGTTCTTGAGCAATTCCTGATATCCCCGGTTGGTGACCGCGGTATCGAAGTGGATGGGCGCTCGCGCCGACCGGATGACGTTGAACGGGGTGGCCGGCTGGCGCGCCAGCGGCACGAGCGCCAGCGGATTCTCGTCGGGCATGGGCGTGGGCGTGCCATCGTTCAAGGTGTAGGTTCCCACGGCGCCCTGGAAGTTGGGAGCGGTGTCCACCTGCTCGAAGGAGGACCAGATCCATTGCGGCCGGCTGGGTGTCTTCTGCACGATGTGTAGACCCACCAGGCCCACCGTGATGCTGGAACATTTGCCGCTCGCCGGGTCCTTGACGATGGCGCTCCGCGTATAGAATCGCTTGCGGCGCGCGCCGGAAAAGCCCGCCATGTCCAACCACGCCGCCTTGATTGCGATCGAGCCTATGGGGAACTGGAACACGGGAACATCGGGCCGCGGGCTGGGCACTACCGGCAGACTGCTTCTCAGATAGAACTTGTTTTGCACGATCTGGTCGAACTCCACGCGGTTGTAGAGGGTCTGATAGCGGACATACCGGCCGTTCTGCGCCAGCAGGGGGCCCACCAGTTCCCCGATCCCCGCCTGGCCGATATCGTCGATGCCGTTTCCGGAGGCCAGCACCACGCCGCCGAACCGGGCATCGGCGCGGCAGGCATTGTGGGCCGAGGCTTCGGAGCTGTTGAAGTCGGGGTTCGGCGCGGAGCCATCGTCGTGGAAAATCTCCCAGAGCGATTTGTAGGTTTCAAACACGCGGGGGCCGGGAGCGCCTACATTCTTGCCGGCATCCGGCACGCCGCGCTGACCTTTGGCAACCGGCCAGACCATGGCCACGAAGGCGCGCCACGAGTAGTCGTCGAAGTAGTCGATGGTGAGGTCCACGAACGGGTCGGGAATGCAAACGTCGGCGGGGATCTGCGGAGACGTCACGGAGCGGACGGGACGCGTGGGACAGGTGCCGCCCCAGACGGCGGTGGCCGCCAGGCAGCAGGCGACAAAGGCCATCGCCGGTGCTGAGAGAAGGGTAACTTTGCGGGGCTTCGGCAAACTGTGAGTAGTCTAGCGGATTGCCGCGGCGGGGCGCAAATTCGTTGGGTTGGCTTGCCCATTGGCGCCGGGCGGGAGTAGACTACCTGCAAGGCCGTGGCACAAGGAGAGCGCCCGATGTATTCCAGAAGAGATTTCGGCAAGATCGCCCTGGCGGGCCTGCCTGTGTCCGGGCTGCTGGGAGCAGCGATCGATTCGAGCGTGAACGGCGTGCGCCTCGGCGCCAGCACGTACAGCTTCCGCGACTTTGCGCGCACCGAGGGGCAGGACATCGTCGACGCCGTGATCAAGGCGCTCGAGTTTTGCCGCGTGGGAGAGATTGAACTGTACTCCCCCACCATCGAACCGGCGGGAGCGGCGCTGCCTCCGGAGGCGCCGGCGCCGTACGGCATGCCGCGGCCCCCGCGGGCGGCGCGTAGCGAAGAGCAGTTGGCGCTGGAGAAGAGGAATCGCGAGGCACTGCGCCGTTGGCGCGTCAGTACGCCCGCCGCCCACTTCCAGGCGATCCAGCGAAAATTTGAAAGCGCGGGCGTGCGCGTGTTCGCCTATACCGTGAACTACACCGATGCCTTCACGGACGAGGAGATCGAGGCCACCTTCCAGCATGCCAAAGCGCTGGGCGCGGAGGCGATCGCGAGTTCCACCACGCTCAGTATGGCCCAGCGGGTGGCTCCGTTCGCGGACCGCCACCAGTTCTGTGTGGCGCTGCACGGCAATTCCAACGTGGCCGATGGCAACCGCTTTGCGTCGGCGGAGAGTTTCGCCAAAGGGATGGCGCTTTCCAAGTACTTCAAGGTGAACCTGGACATCGGCCACTTTACCGCCGCCAACTTCGATGCCGTGGCTTACATCCGCGAAAACCACGAGCGGATTACGCATCTGCACATCAAAGACCGCAAGAAGAACGACGGCACCAACGAGCAATTCGGCGACGGCGATACGCCGATCAAGCAAGTGCTGGCGCTGCTCAAGGAGAAGAAGCACCCGATCCGCGCCTTTGTGGAGTACGAGTACCTGGGACTGCGCACCTCGCCGGAAGAAGTCAAGCGGTGCATGGAGTACATGCGGGCGGCGTTGGCGTAAGACGCGTCGATTGCGTAATGTGCTACGTTTCGGGGTTAGGACGACCTCATGAAACGCCTGGCACTTTTCCTCATTCTGGCGGGCACGGTCTTCGGTGCGGCCGCCGTCCGTCCGCAGCAGTTACGCTGCGAATATCGCGTCAACCCGCTGGGGATCGACGCTACCGAACCTCGGCTGAGTTGGGTGCTGACAGCGGTGAACGCCAAGGCACGCGGCTTGAAGCAATCGGCGTACCGCATCCTGGTGGCCTCGTCGGAGGCCGCGCTGCGCGCCAATACGGGGGACCTGTGGGACAGCGGGAAGACGGGGTTGGAGGAATCGATCCACGTGGTGTATCGGGGCAAAGCGTTGAATTCCGGCATGGCGGC
>JADGNS010000666.1 GCA_017883355.1 Candidatus Solibacter sp. | reverse complement strand
ATACGCAAGATCAGCACATTCCCCGATGCGCATTCCGGTGTGGCGCATCAGCAGCAGGACATTGGAGGGCAGATCATTGCGGCAAAGTCCTTTCCTGCGAATGGGAGGTGATGGTGGCGCTCGTGCGCATCGGCGCCGGGCAGGCCGATTCATGACTTCCGCTCTGGCTGCCGCCGGCCTGTCCAGACCACGCCCGAACGGCCGCGCCGCGATCAAACTTTCCCGGCCCGGACCACAACATGCGTTCATGCATAACAGTTCGTCCGTCTAAGACATTTCCCCTAGACGAACAAACAACGAAATAGAACCGGCAGTACCCTCGAAAGCCATCTCCCGACCGACCTTACACACGTTTGCCGAAAGCACACGATAACTTACTATGACCGTCGGGACTCGAAAGTGTGCTCTTTGGTGCCCATGCGTTTTGGCTGCATTTCTGGTTTGTAGCGATCGCTTGGGCTCGCCTTTTCGGGGCCCCATGGGACGTCCGACTGTGGGTCGCCTTCGCAGTGCATGATCTTGGGTACCTGGGCAAGAAAGATGTAGAAGGACGGGATGGCGAGACACACGTCGAATTGGGCGCCAGCATTATGGGGTTCTTCTTCGGCGATTCTTGGGCCAATTTTGTGGCCTGCCATTCACGATATTGGGCGAAGCGGATGAACCGGCAGGTGTCAGCCCTTTGCATCGCCGACAAGTTGGCTTTCGTGCTCACGCCGGCGTGGCTCTATCTACCGATGACGCGGGCATCGGGTGAATTGGCTGAGTACATGCTTCGCGCAAAGGAGCGCCAGGCCGGGAGCGGGTACTTTACCGCTGAGGAGTCGGCTCAACTCAATTCCACTGACGAACGGGTTTGGCTCGCTGGGCTGAAGAGCTACACGCGGCGCTGGGTGGAAGCCCATCGCGATGGTCGTGAAGACACCTGGACCGTTGCGAGCCGGGAGGAAGGGACCGCAGATGGCGTTCTGGCCGGCGGAAGGGATGAGCGACAACGTTCACACGGGTCTGGCTTGGCGAGCGGAGGATTGAGACCGCGGTGAGCCGCGGCGATTTCTCGACGGTACGGCCAGCGTTTCGGGGTGTCCCGGCCTCGTGGCATGGGGGCGGGCGGCGGAGCGTTGCCTTGAACTGTGGTGGCTGGCGACACCAGCAGCAACTCGAAATGGTTACAGCCAATTATGCCCAGGCGCGGTGCGCGCTGGGGTTCAGAGATTGAAGGAGGAGTGATGATTTGTGATTTTTGCACGTTTCCTGTGGTGGCGTGGCGATTCGAGGCCACGCCGTTCGGTCTTGACTACGGCCATGCAATCGCAACCAGCGACAGCGGATGGGCTGCATGTGAGGAGTGCGCCGAATTGATTCTCGCCGGTGATCGCGGTGGTCTCGTGGAGAGAGCTTTGCGCATTTCTCCCGGCATACCCGGCGCGCCCGAGGACGAGGTGCGCGAACTCCAGCGGTGGGCGCATGATCTGTTCTTCATTCATAGGCTTGACATTCCGCCCGCGCGCATCGAAGCGGTCATGCCTTGCTGAAAGAGGTTGTGGCGACTTGAGTTTCGAACGGAGTCCAAAGTGATTCGAACAACAAACGAGTTTCTGTCCATCTTCCGCGCCGCTCGGCGCGTTTCGACACCGCTTATCTGCGCGCGGACCGCCGATCCGGCTAGTGCGCTTGGGCTGATCCAGGAAAGCCTGAACGGTAAGGCCGAGAGCGTCCCGGTGACTGTTTGGGACATTCTTTCCGGGCTGCGGCCGGCGAACGCCGCCGCCAAAGAGAACCTGTGCCGGGTGCTCGACGAACGTGATCCATCGACCGTGGGGCCGACAGATGCGCTCGTGCTGGCGGCTGGAATGGCCGACGACAGCGTCCTGGTCTTCTCAAACGCGCACCGATTCTGGCATGATCCGGCAGTCGCACAAGGCATCTGGAATTTGCGTGACCACTTCAAATCCACGGGTTCCATGCTGGTGCTACTGGTGGCGCCCGGGGCGGCGTTGCCAACAGAACTGTCGCAAGACGTACTGGTGCTCGACGAACCGCTGCCTTCAGCCGACGATCTGGCCCGGATTGTGAAGGACACGTTCGCGGCTGCGGAGATCGATGAACCAGCACCCGATGTAGGGCGAAGAGCAGTCGATGCCCTTCTTGGTCTCTCGGCATTTCCGGCTGAGCAGGCGCTTGCGATGTCGCTCGCGAAGAGTGGCCTCGATACGGAACAGCTTTGGGAGCGAAAGCGGCAGGTGATCGAACAGACTCCGGGGCTCAGCGTCTGGCGCGGCGGGGAATCGTTCGCAGATATTGGCGGCTGCGAGAACATCAAGCGGTTTCTGGGAGCGGTGCTCGCTGGTGAGGAAGCTCCGCGTGTAGTGGTTTTCGTGGACGAGATCGAAAAGGCCTTCGCCGGAACGGGCACGGACCTCTCGGGCGTCAAAACGGAGATGACCGGCACGATGCTGAGCTGGATGCAGGATCGGGAAGCCGACGGAGTCGTGCTCATCGGTCCAGCCGGGACGGCGAAGTCCGCGGTTGCCAAGGCGGCGGGCACGGCAGCGGGCATTCCAACGATCGCCTTTGACTTCGGAGCGATGCAGAATTCTCTGGTCGGGGCTTCGGGGGAGCGGCTGCGCTCGGCGCTTCAGGTTGTCGATGCTGTCTCCAGCGGCCGCAGTCTGTGGATTGCGACCTGCAATTCCATCGGCGTGCTGCCGCCCGAGTTACGCCGGCGGTTTACGCTGGGTACATTCTTCTTCGACTTGCCGACGAAGGAAGAGAGAGCTACGATCTGGAAGATCTACCTGGCCAAATACGGCGTGGCGGGAGCGCGGCCAGATGACGAGGGATGGACCGGGGCTGAAATCAAGGAGTGTTGCCGCAAAGCATACCGGCTGCGGATCTCCTTGCCGGAGTCGGCCCAGTATATCGTTCCGGTGTCGCGTTCCGCGGCGGAGCAGATCAAAGCACTGCGGCAGCAGGCGTCCGGGAAGTTCCTCAGCGCTTCTCTGCCAGGCGTATACCAGATTCAGGACGGCGCTGTGTTGCCGAAGGCGGGGCGAGCCTTCCGGGATCTGGAGAGCGCGGGTTAGGCGGTGCAGGTGTTGCGGCTGGCTACCAGATCGTCTGCACCTGTGACGCACGAATCTTACCGTCCCGGCTGACGAGGGCAGCGCGGGCGGAGAGCGCGGTTGCGGCGATGATGCGGTCCGGCATATCCGGAACCACACTTCGGTCGATCAGCTCGACGGCGGCGGCTACGCGCCCGTCCAGAGGCGCCAACTCGTATGGACCGCCCGGCTGGGCGAGTGCATCCACCAATCTCTTCCGGGCTTCGGCAGGGACACGGCCCTTCTCAACGAGATAGGTCAACTCCACGAGGCTGATCGATGGGATGAGGATGGAGTCGCCAGCCGCCGAGGCGTCATCGAAGGCCTTGGCCGCCGCGGGAGATAATCTCGGGCTGTTGGTGAGGTACCAGACTATTGCGTGCGTATCCGCGACGACAGCCGGCATTAGAAGTCATCCCTGGGGAAATTCTTCCAACTTTCCCGCCGGGCCTCGTCGATCGCCTCGGCGCTCAGATCGATATTCAGATCTGCCCATAGGCCGCGCCCGCTCTGGCGGGGCTTCCGCGGCTGCGTCGCCTCGTCGCGAAGTTGCTGCGCGTGATCCAGGAGTTCCTGCTGCTTGTTTGCCGGAAGCGCCCGGACCGCATCGAGAATCGCTTGTTCCAGAGTCATCGGAAAGCCCACCTGCAAGTATTATCGGTTGTTTTTGGCGTTCAGAAAAGGGGGATTGTGACTTAACCCATAACCTTGCCGTCTTGAGACCATAAAGTTGCCGAGATTTGGCTCGTTGGCACCGGCCAACCCACTCCCAGTGGTCTCACTGCCGGGCATCTGGGAGCATATCCTTGCCGGGAGTGCGGTTTTGGAAGGATATCCTTGCCGCCAGCGGCGACTTGCATGAAGCATCTCTTTAATTGTAGGATTGTGTTATGCCACGATGTCATCGTGAATCGGAACGGCGGCTTTTCG
>JADGNS010000665.1 GCA_017883355.1 Candidatus Solibacter sp. | reverse complement strand
AATAACATACGGTCATGAAGAGAATTAACACACCTTATTATCTGATTCTAGGTCTCATCGCGGGGTTATTCTGTTTTGCCGCGAGCGCGCAGCAAAAGACGGTCAAGACCGTGCGCCCGGCCGCGACATCCTCCTTGGACGGGAAGAGCCTGTTCCAGGAGTTTTGCGCCGTGTGTCACGGCAAGGATGCCAAAGGCGGCGGGCCGGCGGCGAGCGCCCTCAAGACGCAGCCTGGCGACCTGACGCAGATCAGCCGCAACAACAAAGGGAACTTCCCCGATACGAAGATTCTCGCCATCCTCAAAGGCGAGCAATCGATAGCCGCCCATGGAAATGCGGACATGCCCACCTGGGGCAAGACCTTCGGCGACATGAACGTCAATCCGAACGTGGGGCAGGGGCGCATGCACGCGCTGGTGATGTACCTGCAGGATATTCAGGCGAAATAGGACTGAATTCAGCCGCCGATGAACGCCGATAAGAACTTGGTGGTATCTGCTTATCCGCGTTCATCGGTGTTTATCGGCGGCTAGGGGTTTTAGTTTTGCCCCCTTCACACTCCCCAGAGATAGTCGTCGGCGGCGCTTCCGCGGAATTCCTGGCGGCCGCGCGCCAGGGCGGCCAGATCGAGCTCGAAGAAGCGCGGGTGAACCAACCGCTTCAACGCCGCCACCACGCGATCCTGCTCCAACATCCCGGTGGCTTCCAATAGCGCCCCCAGCATCACGATGTTGCCCACCTTGGTCGCGCCCACCTCGTCGGCCAGTTGGGTGAAGGGCAGCGCCACCATGCGCACGTCGCTCCGCACGCAATCTTCGGGGATTTCGCTGCCGTTATACAGCACGATTCCGCCCTCTTCCACTACAGGGAGGAATTTGCGCAGCGAGGGCTCGTTCAAAGCCAGCAGCACGTTGGGGCGCGACACCAGCGGCGAATCGATAGCGTGATGGGCCAGTCTCACGTGGCAGTTGGACGTTCCCGACCGCATCTCCGGCCCGTAGGAAGGCAGCCAGGAGACTTCGTAGCCGGCCTCCAGACCGGCTTCCGCCAGCACCTCGCCCAGCATCAGCACGCCCTGCCCGCCGAAGCCCGCCACTTTAATCCGCATGTCGAGCTCCTGCGGCGGATGGGCGGCGGCCCCCTCAACGCCCGAGCCATTTACCAGATCGAGGAGCCGCGGCAGGTCTTCCAGCGCCGGGGCGGCGGCTGCCGCCGGACGCGGCTGCGCTTCCTTACTGCGGTCGCGGAGATTCGACACCCCGAAGATCGCGGCCATCTCATCCTGCACGAAGCGCTTCGCCTCCACCGGCTGCATCTTCCAGATGGTGGGGCACGGCGAGAGCACCTCGACGAAGGAGAATCCCAGACCCTTGACCTGGTTCTCCACGGCGCGCTTGATCGCCTTGGCGGCGTGCATGATCTGCTTGCTGTTGCCCAGCGACACACGCTCGATGTAGACCGGCGCTTCCAGCGAATTCAACATCTCGCAGACATGCAGCGGGTAGCCTTCGTTGAGCGCGTCGCGCCCCAGCGGGGAGGTGGCCGTCTTCTTGCCGAGCGGCGTGGTGGGCGCCATCTGCCCGCCGGTCATCCCGTAGATCCCGTTATTGACGAAGATCACCGTGATGGGTTCGCCGCGATTGGCGGCGTGGATGATCTCCGCCGTGCCGATGGCCGCCAGGTCGCCATCGCCCTGGTAGGCGATCACGATGCTCTCCGGACGGCTGCGCTTCACCGCCGTGGCCGCCGCCGGGGCGCGCCCGTGCGCCACTTGTACGTTGCCCACGTCGAAATAGTAGTAACCGAACACCGAGCAGCCCACCGGGTTGATCAGCACCGTGCGGTCCTGCACGCCCAGTTCGTCGATGGCCTGCGCCAGCAGCTTGGAAACGATGCCGTGGCCGCATCCTGGACAGTAGTGCGTCTGACCCTGTAGTTCGGCCTTGCGTTCGAAGGTATCGTAAAAAGCTTCGGCCTTCTCGTGGATGACCGTGTAACTAGCCATGGATCAGTTCCTCCTGTCGTCCTGCCACGGGCCGCGGCAGGCAGTCCGGAAACGTGTGTTCCAGGAACGCCAGCACGTCCTCGGCGCTCGGCGCGTTGCCCCCCACGCGGCTGAAGAATTCCACCGGCGTGCGGCCGGCCAGCGCCAGCCGAACATCGTCCACCATCTGGCCGGTGCTGAGTTCCACCACGGCAAATGCCTTGGCGTGCTTCGCCAGGTCGCGAATCGGTTGCGAGGGGAACGGGAACAGCGTGATGGGCCGCAGCAGGCCCACCGCGATGCCGCGCGCCCGCGCCAGTTCCACCGCCGCTTTCAGGATGCGCCCCACGATCCCGTAACCAACCAGAATGATCTCCGCATCGTCGGTGCGCCAGCTTTCGAAGCGTACCTCGGCGCGCTCGGCTTGCTTGTACTTCTCTTCCAGCTTGCGTATGTGGCGCTCCTGGCAGTCCGGCTCCAGGTAAATGGAACTCACCAGGTTCTTGCGCGTTTCCGCGTTGCCGCGCACCGCCCAGGCGGGCGGCGCGGGGACGGTCGCCCGGGCGGCGAACTCCACCGGCTCCATCATCTGCCCGATGAAGCCATCGGCCAGCACCACCACGGGATTGCGATACCGGTCGGCCAGGTCGAAGGCCCACGTAGTCAGGTCCGCCATCTCCTGTACCGAATCCGGCGCCACCACCAGGGTGCGGTAATTCCCGTGTCCGCCCCCCTTAACCACCTGGTTGTAGTCTCCCTGCTCGGGCGCGATGTTGCCCAAGCCCGGCCCGGCGCGCATGATGTCGGCAATCACGCAGGGCAGTTCCGCGCCCGCCAGGTAGCTGAAGCCTTCCTGCATCAGGCTGATGCCGGGACCGCTGGAGCCGCTCATACAGCGCACGCCCGCCGCCGCGCCGCCGTACAGCATATTGATGGCGGCCACCTCGCTTTCCGCCTGCACGAATACCCCGCCGGCCCGCGGCAGATAGAGTGACGCCGCCTCGGCGATCTCGCTGGCCGGCGTGATGGGATACCCGTAATAGGCGCGGCACCCGGCCAGTACCGCGGCCTTCACGATGGCTTCATTGCCTTTGGTCAGTTGTTTTTGCATGGCATTCTCCTAGGCGGCGGCCACGGCATCCAGGCGAAACACCCGGATGCCCCCCGGTTCGGGACACACGAAGAAACAGATGCCGCACCCGGTGCAGCCCACGCCCGCGTAGACCGCCGGATGGTACCCGTAGTGATTCAGCGCTTCCGCCAGGTGCAGCACTTTGGGGGGACAAGCCTCCACACAAAGTCCGCAACCCTTACATTCTTCAGCGTTCATCTCGACCAAACCGCGGTCGGGCTTGCCATTTACCGCCATGCTGCTCGCCTCCCGGCTACATAGACCCACTTCAAGTTGGTGCTCATCTCCACCCGTAGCCAGTATATATCCGGAGAAGCAGGTCTACAACACTAATTTACCCGCAAACGGGGCGCTTCCGGTTAAACTGTTCGGAAATGAAGAAATTTTACGTTCTGCCCATTCTCCTCGCCGCCCTGGCCGCCTCCGCCTCTGCCCAGAAAAGCCCCTTTGCGGGCCGCTGGGACCTGACGGTTACGCCGCAGACCGGCACTCCCTTCCCGCAATGGATGGAAATCATCGAAAAAGACGGCAAGTTGGAAGGCCGTGTCCAGCCGCGCGGCGGCGCCTGGCGCCCGCTGACCGCTGTCAAGGTGGATAGCGGCCACCTGATCCTCGCCATCGCCGAAGCTACGCCGCGCGGACCCGCCACCAGCTGGGACTTTACCGCCGCCGGCGACAAACTCACCGGCGTCGAAAAGCGCGGCGAAACCGCCGGACCGCAGATCGCGGGCGTGCGCGCTCCCGAGCTAAAGCGCCCCATGCCCAAGGCGTGGACCACCCCGGTCGCCATCTTTAACGGGAAGGACCTCACTGGCTGGGAGCCCATCGGCAACGTCCAGAACAGCAAGTGGGAAGCGCGCGATGGAGAACTGGTCAACGATAACCCGGTGGTGGAGGGTCAGCGCGGGCCCGGAGCGGCCA
>JADGNS010000664.1 GCA_017883355.1 Candidatus Solibacter sp. | reverse complement strand
GTTCGCGGCGCGGCGCGAGGGCATGGAAGCGGTGGTGTATGTGCCTTATGGCAACTCGCCGGGTAAGAATCGGGCGATGCGATCGTTGGGCGCCCGGCTGGTGGAGCACGGAGAGGATTTCGAGGAAGCGCGGCAGGAGGCCCGGCGGTGGGCGGAGGCGGGGGGGCACCACTACGTGCCGTCGTTCCACGAGTGGCTGGTGGAGGGAACGGCGACGTATTCATGGGAATTGTTGCGCGCGGTGGAACGCATCGACGTGGCGTTCGTACCGATCGGCATGGGGTCGGGGATTCTGGGGATGTGCGCGGCGCGGGAGGCGCTGGGGGTGAAGACGGAGATCGTGGGGGTGGTGTCGGCGCACGCACGAGCCTATTACGAATCGTTCGTGCGGCGGGAAGTGGTGGTGTCGCCGGCGCGGACGCGCCTGGCGGATGGGATGGCGGTTCCGGCTCCCGATGCCAGAGCGCTGGAAGGGATATGCGAGCACGTATCGCGGGTGGTGATGGTGAGCGACGACGAGGTGGCGGCGGCGATGCGGGCGGTGTTCGACGACACGCACAATGTGGCCGAGGGCGCGGGGGCGGCGGCGGTTGCGGCGATCCTAAAGGAGCGCGACGGGCTGCGGGGCAAGCGGGTGGCGGCGGTGCTGTCGGGCGGAAATGTGGATCGGGCGATGTTGGCGGAGGTGCTGGGCTAAGCCAAGGGCTTCGCCCTTGATATCCCTGCGGGATATGGGAGTCAAGGAGTCAGGAGTCGGGAGTCAGAATGCGCGGTTCTGAGGCTACGCCTGCGGACGAAAACTGAAGCCGAACGGGAGACCGGAGGCGGCCAATTGCTCCGCGTAAGCGCGAACTTCGTCCCGATCGTGCGGGCCGGTTGGCTCGATTGCGATTTTCAGTTCCCGGATCGCCGCGGTGGGTGCCCGGGAGGGCACAGGGGCGGCCAGCGTCAAAGGGCCGGGTAGCGGCGCAGGGTGCGCGGGCTGCGTATTGGCTGCGATCTTATCCTGGACCTCTTGGAAGGCGGCCTTCTTGAGGGTAGTCTTTTCGGCGCGTATATAATTGTCGTCGTCGGCCAGCAGCGCTCCGCCCTCTTTCAACAGATCGAACGCGGCGGCAACAATACCCTGCCTCTGATCCGGGGTTGCGAAGATCAACTCATCGGCTTTGTTGGAGGCGGCGTCAAACTTCTTCGACCAGGTGCTTCCGGTATCGCGGCCCCGCCACGGATCGAAAGTTACGTTGTATACCACGTAGGTGTTATCGATCGGGGTCCCTTCATAGAGCAATCCATTGCCGGTAACCGACAGGAGGCTGGGATCGAAGTCCAGAGAATCCTCGTCATCCTGTTTGACGATCAGGATTACGTAACCCTCCACCAGGCGGTTGTTTTGCACGGGATCGGAGATCGCGGCGTCACTGATAATTCCGGGATAACTCGCCGATAATATTTGGGAAGGATCGACGTCGGTGAACACTTTCTTGACCAGGCTGGCAACCATGAGCGCTTGCCCGACAGCGACCGGCGCAAGCTGGAGGGGCTGCTTGAAATCGTCGCTGTTGAGAATCTGGAGGACCTTGCCGAGGCCGTCGTCGTGGATCGCAGTCACGCTGACCTGCATCTCCAGGCCATTGGCGACAGCCGGAACCTTGAGGACGATATTGCGTCCAATGGCGAGCGCATTCACGCTGGGAACCTTGACTTTGCGAAAGTCCTGAATCGCGGCGGCGACTTTATTGGCATCTCCGGCCGCTTGCCAGGTGACTTGGGTGGACACGGTTATCTTGTCCGAGCCGCCAAAGTTCTGTTGCCAGAAGGTTCCGTTGGCCTTGTACTGGACCCCCTGCAGCACAACGCTGACATAGCCCGCATTCTTCAGTATCTGTCGAGGAGCCGCAGCGGCTCCGGACGCCGAGGGTTTCCAATAAGTTCTCGTTCCCTGCAGTTTCGGCACAATCGCCTCCTGTCCTCCTCAGAAGTATACAGAAGGGAAGCACAAAGAAGAAGGGGAGAATACGCCGGTTGAAGGCGGGCGGCCCTCCTGGAAGGCGTTGAAAGGACAAGCCGGCTACAATGCCGCGGCGCCGGCGTCGTCTTCGCCCTGTTGAATCCACCTTTGCATGTGCTCCGGGGTCCAGGTGAGGGCGTCGCGAATCGACCCGAGGGGGGTTCGGGGACTGATCGTCACGACGTCGAGGCCTGCGATGGCGGCGGGTTTCCGGCCCACAAGGCGGACCACGCGCAGCACGGCGCGCAGGGGATGGGAAGGCATCACGGGGAGGGCATTCACGGCGATGACGCGGGTGGCGCCCATTTCGGCCGCGGCCCAGATGGGCAGGATATCGAGCAGACCTCCATCCACGTAGAGCTTGCCATCGATACGAACGGGCGGGTAGCCGAACGGCACGGCGCAGGAGGCCATGAGATGCGCGGGGGTAATCCGCTCATGCGGTACGCGTACGAGGCGCAGGCGTGGAACCTCCACCACGGTGGTGGAAAAGGGTACGCGAGGCTTGAATCGCGTGTACCAGTCTTGCACCTGCCGTGCCAGCGCGGTGGGATCGATACAGCCTTTCCAGGGGATGAGGGGGAAGCGGAGGCGCATGAGGCCGCCGGTGGCAGGCGCCCGCCACATGTCGAGCAGTTCGGCGGGGGGACATCCGCCGGCAATCGCCCATCCGTTGAGGGCACCGGCGGAAGTGCCCACCACGAGATCGGGCTGAAAGCGGCGCGACAGGACGTTCCAGGCGCCGACCTGATAGGCGCCAAACATTCCGCCCGCGGAGAGGACCAGCGCAGAGGGCATGGCGCGTTACCAGGTGTCGATGTAAATGGGGTCCGCCGGGGGCTTGCCTTCGCACCAGTAACGATCGAAGTCGGTGATGCCGGCCAAACCGGCGAGCGCGGCTTCGTCGATCCACTGACGCCCGGTGCAGGTGCGGGGCTCCTGGGCGAAGATGGCGAGCGAGGCATCGCAGACGATCTCCGGGGTACGCCACTGGGCGCGGTCGGCCATCTTCCAGCCGATGGACGCCTGGGTCTCAATGATGGTGCGCGGCCAGAGCGTGTTGGCGGCGATGTTGTCGCGCTTATGCTCAGCGGCCACGCCGAGGGCGACGCGCGCCATCCCGAGCTTAGAGATCATGTAGGCGACTTTGCCGGGCGAGGGCCGGTCATTGAGCTGCGGGCACATGTTGAGGACGTGCCCCCACTGCTGCTTCACCATGTGCGGCAGAGCGTAGTAGCAGGCGATGTAGGCGGCGCGGGCGTTGACTCCCATCATGAGGTCGAAGCGCTTGGGGGGCGTCTGGAGGATGGGCTGCATCCAGATGGCGCCGGCGTTGTTGACCAGGATGTCGAGGCGGCCGAGTTCGGCGACACAGCGCTCGATCAGGTTGCGAATGGCGTCCTCGTCGCGGACATCGGTGGGGATGGCGAGGGCACGCCGGCCCAAGGCACGGATGGCGTCGGCGGTTTCATGGATGCTGCCGGGGAGGCGTTCGGTGGACTGCTCGCTCTTGGCGGCCACGGCGACATCCGCGCCTTCCTGAGCGAGGCGGATGGCCAGAGCCCTGCCGATGCCGCGACTGGCTCCGGTGACGACCGCCACGCGGCCGCGCAGGTCGGGATGAAGAACGGATTTGGATGGGGTCATAGTTTACACGACCATACGGTAACAGAACCGCTGCTTAACCCGTTGGGGCGGGAAGCATAGAGGAAACGAGTTCATCGCAGAGACGCAGAGAACGCAGAGGTAAGCGCAGAGAAAACCGGGAACAAGTTCGACGGCGCTCTGCTCGGGGCGGGCGCGGCGGGATGGGAGGCCGGCCGAGGACGTTTGGTGGTTTGATGGAATCCGGCACGCTCAGGCGAACCTCATCGGTAGGGGTTCCGGCTGGGCCGGCTCCGCTCCGGCCGCGGCGGCGGCGACGAGCGGCGCCGCGGCGCTCTGCGGCGGTGGCGCGGGTTCTTCGGGGGCCGCGCCGTTGGTGGGAGCGGCGGGTTCAGCGGGTTCAGCGGGTTCGACGGGCTCGACGG
>JADGNS010000663.1 GCA_017883355.1 Candidatus Solibacter sp. | reverse complement strand
CCGGCAAGGATCGCCTGGTGAACGGCACCGCCACGGCGATCGCCCGGCGCTTGCCCCACCTTCGGGAACGCGGGTTCGAGATCTTCACGGCGTATCCCAACTTCGGGGTGCGCGACGGCAGCCGTGCCGTCGTCTTCCACCACGGCCATTTCATCGAACCGGCCTGTCGCTTCTTCTCCAATCTGGCCTGCCTCTTCTTCCCCGAGCAGAATCCCCCACAGGATGTGTACACGCTGGAAAAAGAGAATTGTGCCTGGATCGATTTCCTCTGGTCCACCATGGGCAGTTGCGGGCGCGTCGGCAGCGATATCGAAACCGTTTACGAGTCGACCGCCGACGCGCGCAGCCTCCAGCGCTTGACGGACACCCTGGCCCACAGCATCGCCTGCCAGTATCCGGTTCCGAAATGGGCGCCGCGGTTCCTGCGGGAGTGGGCGCTGAAGACGGCCCTGCGAAAAGCCGCCGGAAGCGCCACTAGCGGGTTGGAGCGGGGTCAGACCCAAGCGGATACCCCGCTGGGCCCCGATGCTGCCAAGGGCCTGCGGTGGTACGTCGAAGAGCTGCTGCGGCGGCAGTTGGAACTGGAAACGGGCAGCCTGCCGCAATCCCTGGCATTCGTCCTGGGCCACACCCACAAGCCTTTCGTCGATTGCATCGGTGGCACCAGCATCCTGAACACGGGCGGCTGGGTGGTGGATACGCCTCAACCGCAGCGCCTGCACGGCGCAGCCGCCGTCCTTGTGGGCGACGATCTCTCCGCGGTCAGCCTTCGCTTGTATAACGAAGGGTCGTACCAGGTGAGCGTGGAGGAACCCGTTCCGGCGGGAGCGGAGCATAGCACCCTTTATCTCCAGCTCCGCGACCTCCTCGCCGCGCAGCCGCAGCCTTGGAAGTCGTTCGGGGAAACTGCGCGGGCGGAGGTGGACTTGCGCGCCGCCAACCTCGCCCAACGCCTGCAGCGGAGGTCCGCGGCCGCGTCCGCCGGACGGTGAGTGCTTCCGTCACTTCATCCGGATCAGCCACACTTCGTTGACCTGCACAAAGCGGCCGTTGCCGCTCTCCTCGGGGTTGGCCTGCCACTCCAAAAACAAAGTCCCGTTGGCGGTGGCTTCCACCGGGATCTCGAATTCCACCGGCTTCACTTCGAGATCCTTCTTCCGCATGGGGTGGATTTCGAACTTGCCGTTGGCCACCAGGCGAGTGGCGCGCGCGGTGCCGTCGCCCGCCTGCGTGAAGCGTATTTTGTAGCGGGCTGCGGGGTCCAGGCCCCAGTAGCGCATGCGGATCGCATTGCCGTACAGGGCTTCGGCATGCCGGTACCAGGAGACGCGCCACGGCGTATTCCTCCGCGAGCCGAAACCCGTTCGCGGGGTCTGGATGAACGCGGGATCGTTTTCGAACCCGGTGCCCGGTTCCAGGTGCTGACGGTTCGCGGGGTCGCCGAGATCGTCATAGAAGCCGCCCGGGCCGGGGTTGGTCCAGTTGAGAACCTCATCGATGGCGCCGCGGCGCGCCGTGTCGCTGCCCAGCGCGCGGATTTCGGCAAAGCGTTTTAGCAGCCAATCGGCGTTGGTGATGGGCCGGTCGATCAGGTCCAGATTCGCCCCGCGCCCCACGTCGATCGCCGCATAGCGCGGCACGCTGAGCTGCATGTGCACGCTTTGGAACAGGGCTTCGGCCAATTCGAAGACGCGCGCCCGAAGCGCGCCGCCGGCGCGGGCGCCGGGGTCCACCGAGAGGGCTGTCTCCGCCGCCGCAAGTGCCGGCAGCACACTCCCCGTGCGGGCACTCGCCAGCAGCTCCATGGCGCGGCGTTCCCTCGCGTTTTCGTCCGTCAACCGGGCCCGCAGGTAAGCGTCATAGTTGGCGCGGTAGAGCGCCTGCTGGAAGCGCCAGTTCAACTTCTGTTGCGGTGACGCGCGGCGCTCCAGGTCCTGAAACTGGGCGAGCGTCACTTCCACCGCGGAGTTGGTCGCGAGCGGGCCGCGCCAGTTGCGCTCCAGCGCGAGCAGGCCCTGCGCGAAGGCATCGGCCATGTCCGGACCGATGAAGTACCGGCCGTAATCGCGCAGCGCGTCGAGCACGCTGGCCTCCGGATTCCAGCCGAGCGCGCTCCAGACGGCCTTGTTGACATCATCGTTGCAGCCCTCCGAATAGGTCAGGAAGCCCGCGTCGGCGAACGGTTGGAGCACGCGGAAGATCTGGGATTCGTCCAGTGGACGAGGGTTGATGACCTCCCGCTCCTCGGTTTGCGCGTAGGCGATGTCCCAATCGTTCACCGTGAACTGCGCGTTCACCGAATGCGTGATGTCCGGATAGAAGCGGATGGGGTATCGCTTGGGAATCCGCTGGCGCAGTTCGGGCAGGTTGACGCGCACCTGCGGCCCGAATACGATTCCGCTGAGCCACGGCGGCTGCTGGTCCATCAGCCCGAAAAACTGCTCCATCCACGGAGCGTTGAATCCTTGCGGAGAGACCCACATCGTGGCTTTCGGGTGATACTTCCTGAGATTGGCCGTCTGTTTCTCGAGCAGGGCCATCAGGTGCCGCGGTTCGGTGTGGCCGGGGTCACCGCCGGGCACGAAGACGGCGTCGATGCGGGGAAGCTGTCGAAAGACTTCGCCCCATTCCTGAAGCGCGGCGGCAACCGTGGCGGGGTTGGCGTAATCCGGATCCATCGCCGGATACCAGATCCAGCATTGCAGGCCATACTCCTGCGCCAGGCGCGACATCTCCACCATCATCTGCATGGGCGGGAGCGGGAAGTGCGGGCTGTCGGCCGCATCGTCGGAGCGCGGCGGAATCAGCTCGATGGCGTTGGCGCCGAATACCGCCAGGTCGCGGATGTAGCTTTCCCATTGGGGCACATTCCACCCGTCGTAGGAATTGGTCTTGGGCCGGTAGCCCAATTGATGGCCGCGCAACGCGTACTTCGGCGCGGTTTGGATATCCAGCGCGCCGGGCAGCGTGACCGAGTCGCGGCGCATTTCGAGCGCGCGCAACAGGCCGCCCACGCCGAACAGAACGCCGCGCTCGTCATTGCCCGTGATCTCCACGCCGGCCGCGCCGCCGTTGTCGAAGGAGCGCAGCCGGTAGCCTTCCGCAGGCAGGGCGGTGCCGGTCGCGGCCTGTTGTATCGTCACCACCGGTTTGCCTGTTCCCGGACTCGTCTCCACCACCGGCCAGGTGACGCGCGTGCGCTCCCGGACGCTATCGATGAGCAGCGATACCGCCTTGCGTTCCGGAGCGGTCAGCCGGGCCGGCGCCACCACGGTGGCGTGCGTCAAGTCACTGGCGGCTGCGGGCAGGGTCGTTAAAAGAAGGAAGGCGAATCTTCTGGTCACGGCTGCTAATATACCGCGCGTTGGCTTGCCGGAATGCCCGAGATGCCGAGCGGGTCCAGCAGTTGCCGCGCACCCAACTCCATCAGCCCGATTTCGGTGGGCATCTGAAACAGCAGGAAGCCCTGTTCCATATAGCGGCGAACCTGCTCGGGAGTCCCCGCCGGCCTGCCCAGGAACTTCCCGTGACGCCCCGCCGCTTCGGCAATGCGGGCGATGGCGCTCTCCAGGGCCGGCTCGCCCTGTCTCCCGCGCAACCCCAGCGAGAACGAAAGATCGCTGGTGCCGATGAATAGTGCGTCCACCCCGGCGGTGGCGGCAATGGCGTCGATCTCTGCGAGCGCCGACGCCTCTTCCACCACGCAGATGGTGAAGATCTGTTGGTCGGCCGAATCGTAGTAGTTGCCCGGCACCGGCCAGGTGCGGATCGCGGCGCCCGCTCCCGATCCGCGCCTGCCGGCCGGCGGATACCGGCAGGCGGCGGCCGCGCGCCCGGCCTTTTCCGCGGTGCCGGCGAACGGGAAGATCACGCCGCTCACTCCTTGATCGAGCACACGCTTGGCCGTCCACAACTCCACCACCGGCACGCGCGCGAACACCGCGGCGGGCAGCCCCCGCGTGGCCAGCACCATGAGGCGGAGCGTCTCTAGCGTGATGGGCGAGTGCTCCATCTCAATCCACAAAAAGTGAAAGCCCAATGT
>JADGNS010000662.1 GCA_017883355.1 Candidatus Solibacter sp. | reverse complement strand
GTCCTACGGCTCGACAACGAGCAAACATCCTAGCTATCACCAGGTAGCCGGCGTCGCTCCGCCAAGCGAGTTGGGCTGGTTCATGGACGCCATGTCCTTCGACGGCGGACAGTTTTACGATAGCCCCTCGGGAGCCATCAAGATCTCCGGCCAGCTCTACCGCCGGGATCCTCCGGAAAGCGGGCCGCTGGCGCGCAAGCAACTGCCCACGCTCGTCATCAGCGGCGGCTACTCCCTGGCCGATATCAGCGGCCCCGGTAGCGTGCTCGGCGATACTGCCGCGGACTCGTACAAGTACTGCGTGGTGCTGGTGGCGGGCGAGTGCCGCGCCGGATCGCTGCCGGGCCAGGTCTACGTGAACGCACCCAACGTCCAGTACTTGCATTGCACGGGCAGCGATGGCCCCCTCCCGCAAAACCTGGATATCTGCGTCGGCAATGTGGCCGCCTATTCACAGGCGATCACGCAGATGGTGATGGGCACCGATTCCGCGGACACGAATGCGCGCAGCCGCGTGATCACGCACGGGCTTTCGGGCTTCAGGAATTCCTTCTACTACTGGACCGCCAAGTCGCTGCCCGACGCCAGTTGGGCCCTGTTTACGCGCGGCCTGGTGGCGCCCGGCTTCGGCGACCTGCTCACCGTCTGGATGGCAAAGTTGCCTCCTCTGGCCGCCCCCGACGGCATCGACCGCTCGACGTTTCTGCCGTTGACCATAAACCTGACGCCTCCCGCAAATTCGGGGATCGCGCGCGCCATCGTTCAGTTCGGGTACGCGGAGCAGGGCGACCCCGCAAAATATTACTGCACCAGCAGGCGTGAGGCATGCGTAGCGGCAACGGCAACGTTCACCGCCGCCAACCCCTTCCAGTACGCGGCCACCGAGCCGTATACCGGCGTTCCTTGCGCCACGTCGTGCCAGATCGCGATTCCGGTATTGCCGATGCACGTGGTGTACTATCAGACGGTTTATCTGGATGCGTCCGGTCATGTCGTGACCACCGGGAGTGTGGGCGTATCGGCGGAATTCGCCCAGGCGAGTCTCCCTGGCTCGACGCCCGCGCCTCCGCCCGCGCCGGTCGCGCCGATCCTGACGACCGTGACCACCGCGCCCTCTGGGCTAATCGTGTCCATCGATGGCGTCAGTTACATTACGCCGAAGGTCGTGAGTTGGGCCGCCGGCACCAACCACACGCTGGCGGTGCTCTCGCCAATCACCAACGGGGGCACGCGGAGTACGCTGACCCAGTGGTCCACCGGCCAATCGGCGCCGCAGATCACCGTTCAGGCGCCATCCACGGACACCACCTTTTCCGCTGCGTTTGCCACGGATTATCAACTGACGACGGTGACCAATCCGTCGGGTGTCGGGTCGGTGACCGGCGCCGGATGGTATCCCGGCGGGAGTGTGGTTGCGGTGCAGGCTAATGCGCCGGCTAACTATAAACTGGCCTATTTCTCGGCGGATCTGAGCGGACCGGCCAATCCGCAGAACGTGACGATGAACGGCCCCAAAAACGTAGCGGCGAATTTCCAATCCACGGCGACGCCGGTGCTAGCCGCGGCGGTGACCGGCAAGGCGGCGGGCGCTACCGGACAACGGGTGTGGACCATTCGCCTCGCCAATACCGGTTTGGGCACGGCAACCGGGGCGCAGATAGCGGCGGTGACGCCATCGCAGTCCGGGGGGACTCCGTGTTCGCCGGCAGCGACGGTGTTAACGGCCTTGCCGGTGACGGTGGGCACCATCGCGCCGGCGGCGAACGCCACGAGCCAGGTCACGCTGGATTTCTCGGGGTGTCCGGATAGCACGGCCCGCTTCTCGCTGAAAGTGGCCTTTACCGCGAATTCTGGCGCGTACTCCGGATCGACGGCCATTAGTAACCAGACGAAATAATCTCCGGACCGCCCAGGCACAGCCCCCTGCCATGACAGCGATGGCAGGGGGCTGTGCCATTTCGTACCGGAAGTTTTTTCGGAATGTGGTAAGGTTCCCTAAGAGCACAAACTGGCAAACCGGTGACAATGCTGGCCCGCCAGGAATCGGAACCAAAACCATGAAACCATCACAACGGATGTTACTGGCGATTTGCGTGATGGCCACCGGTTTTCGAGCGAGCGCCACGCCAATTGTGACCTGGTCCCTGTTCCCACCCGACGGCCTGCTGGCAGGCCGGGCGGGGACGGCCGTGGGATGGGGCTACCTCATCAACACGACGAGCGATTTCGTGACCATCCAGAGCATCGCATTCGGTGACGGTACGCCGATTGGGACGTTCAGCACGCCGGGAGTACCGTCCACGGCCGCGTCGGCCGGTTCGCCCATCAATGTGCCTTGGGTTTTGGACACTTCGGGCTTGCAGTACGATATTTCCGCAACGGCTCTTTTGGGGGCATCCACCCAGGGAGTCATGACGCTGACCTATGACGCGTTCTCAGACGCCGGATTGACTGACCAGATCGCCTTCGGCCTCACGGTGAATGCCCAACTGAACGGAAACGATGTGACGGCTGAGGTGGACGTCAACGCGGCCGCACTCCCTGGCGGAGTCCCCGAACCCGGATCGGCCGGGCTGATCGTGATCGGCTGCGCGGCGTTGGCGGCGTCCTGGAGAGCCAGGCGGGGCCGGACTCCACGCCCGTTTTCGCCTACGGCCGCCGCACCGTAGGGTCCCACCCGTCCGTGCCCGCCAGAAACCTCCTGGCGTCGTACTGCGCCGCTTCGGCCGGCGTCAGCTTCCTGGTATGCGCCTCGCGTTCCGTCGGATGTGCCCCCGGACCGCTGCTCTGGAACTCGCCATAACTCACCGTATCCATGTAGTGCGTTTCCTCCGGGTGCCACTCGCGCCATCCCGCCGCGTTGATATGCTCGCCCATCTCGGTATTCAGAAATACCACGCTGGCATACGGCCGCCAGGGACGCCCCAGCCACACGTTGGTCACCCCATCCGCGGCCGTCAGTTTGCATCGCTGGAATACGAACGCGCTGTCCTGCCCGGCGGAGTTCTTTCCCTGCGCTGTGATGTATCCGATGGAGTGCGCCGTGCTCCGAATCTCGCAGCCCTCGAATACCGCCTTGGCATCGCCGAAGATGAAATCCACGTTGCCCTCGATGTAGCAATCGGCGAAATACTGCCGCTTGCTGCCCGCGTACACCGTGTCTTGATTGCCCAGCAGCCGCACATTCCGGAACACCGCGCGATCGCCCGTCACCAACAGCGCCAGCGCCTGCGATCCCACTGGCACCTGCTCGTGCGTGCGATTGAAATCGTTGGCGAAGGTGATGTTCTCCGCCGTGAAGTTGTCGGCCCGCACGTTGACCGTCGCCGAATTCATCGTGCCCCCCGATGTCCCGGCGCTCTTATCGGCCACGACCACCGTCCGGCTGGCATCCTGGTAGCTGCTGCGGATCGTGATGTTCGGCTTGGTGATGGTCAGCACCTCGTGGTACGTCCCCGGCGTCACCGAAATCACCGCGCCCTCCGCCGGCGCCACGTCGATCGCCCGCTGGATCGAGTAATAGTCGCCGGTGCCCGATCCCGAAACATACAGCGTCTTGTCCTCCGCCGGAATCGTGACCTTTGCTTCCGGCGCGGTCGGCGTCTGGGGGAAGGGCACGAAGCGGCCGTCGCAATTCCACATCGCGCCTCCGCCCTCCATGCTCCCGTCCACCCCGTTGCCCTCCCATGGCACATTGCCGCCCATCGCCGTCACCACCGAATTCGCCGCCGTGACCAGCTTCGGAGTGACCCCGTCCACCGTGACGTTCTGCATCTTCACGCCGATGCGGTGCTGCGCGTCAAGCCCCAGCAGAGTCACCCACCCAGGAGTGACGCTGCGCACATTTTTCAGTACGATGTCGCGATAATCCGGCAGCTTGCTGCCGTCGAACGTGGTGTACATCGAGGTCAGCACGATCGGGTTCTGCACGTTGCGTATGCAGACATTTTCGTACGACACATCCTGCACCACCCCGCCGCGGCTCCGGTCGCTCTTGATGCGGATCCCGTTATCCGCTCCGTCGATGCTCAGGTCGCTCACCCG
>JADGNS010000661.1 GCA_017883355.1 Candidatus Solibacter sp. | reverse complement strand
GGCCCGGGAACAGCACCTGTGAGCTGGATCGGATCGAAACACCCGCGACCGCGTAACCCGCGGGGTTGAGTTGGGCGGCGAGACCGCCGGCCCCGTTCTTGCCGGTGTCGGCCCTCCAGGCCGAGCCGCCGGTCCAGATCACCACCGGCAGGGGCCGGGTTGCTCCGGCGGGAATGTAAAGGTCGAGCTTGTGGCCGTTGCTATTGGCTGGCTCCGGCGGCGCATAATCGAGGTTGGCGTAGGTCGGCGGCGGTCCCTGTGGCGCTCCACCGCCGGGTCCCCGTCCACCGCCGGGCAGTCCGCCTCTCCCAGCTGCGGGAGTGCCCTGGACCGGAGGCGGGGGCTGCTGGCCGAAGGAGGCTCCCGCTGCGATGAGGAGCGCGGCTGGCCACCAGAAACAGCGTTTCGTGTGTTGAGAGCGTCTCATAATATCGAAGATATAAGATCGGACCGGTGTGCGCCGGGTCCCAGGCCGTCGCACCGAACCGGCGGCCGAGATTTTGGTATCCAGATGAAGCGGCTGGTTCCACCAACTGTGCTGACCGCCGGGGGCGGTCGCCATATCGCCGCTACTCACTCGACCAGGCTTGAAGACTTTCATAAAACGATCTCAGCCGTCTCCGGTACTCCGGGCCAGCGCGCTCGACTATGTCGTTGTGGTCGGCTCCAGGAACTGTCCAGAAAAACTTCGGTTCCGGCGCAGCGTCGAACATCGCTCGGCCGAGCTTTGTAGGGATGGTGCGATCAGCGCTGCCGTGGATGAAAAGGATCGGGGCGTGAATTCGCGTGATCTTCCGCCGCGAATCGAAACTCCTGATGAGCAACGGACCGATCACCGGCAGAACGGTTGCTGCCACATCGCTGGCCGCGGTGAAGGCGGCCTCCAAGACCACACCCCCACACTGGTGCCGGGATGCGAGGTCAACGGCGACCGCGGTGCCCAGTGACTCGCCGTGTACGAGGATCTCCTGCGGTCGCCTGGTCTTCAGGAGGTAGTCGTACGCGGCCTGAGCGTCAGCATAGAGCCCATTCTCAGATGGGCGTCCAGTGCTTTTGCCGTAGCCTCGATAATCGATCATCAGAATAGAGGAGCCGGCAGCCGCGATCTCACGGAATCTCTCACCGCGATACGTGATGTTGCCGGCGTTGCCGTGCAGGAACAGCGTGGTGAGGTGGCTCCCAGGACAGGCGACAAACCAGCCATGAATTCGGACATGGTCCGCCAGGTCCAGCCAGACATCCGTTGCGCCGAGCTCGGCCTGGAGATTCCAAAACCCTTCGGGGTGGTGGGTCGGAAAATACACGGACCGAGCGGCAACGAATTGCAGGGCAAGGACCACGATGGCTATGAGAAGCGGCCCGGCGACATACCAGGGGATGCGCAGCACGAGATCACTGTAGCATTCCGATACAACGTGGGCCGCGACCACACGTTCTTGCGCTCCATTGGTATGATGGCAACCGATCGGGAGGGATGCGTAAGTATCACCTGTGGGTCGGCGTGCTGATCGTGGTGGTCTTCCTCGTAACTGGCTAATTCATGCGCCACCACGAGCCACCGATGGGCGCCCTCAGTGATAGCGCCCGCCTGATGTTCCGCTCGCGGCACATTTACCTTCTCGCGAGCGGACTGGTCAATCTGATTCTGGGGCTCTATTTGCGACAGGCCGAGGGCTGGCGTGGAATCGGCCAGATGATCGGCTCCGGGCTGCTGGTGGCCTCGCCAGCACTGCTGACTCTGGCGTTCACTGTAGAGCCTGAGAGAGGCTTCCAAACGGAAATGTGGTGGAGCGCCGCCGGTCTTTACGCCCAGTTCGGCGGCTGTATGTGCCACCTGGCCAGCGGGATCGGCAAACCGCACCAGGAGCCTGAGGCGAAAACTGCCCGCCCGGTCGGCTAGAAGTGCGCGGGTGGCGAACCTAACGTCGGTGGGCTGATCCGGCCGGTAGCATCGTGGGAATGGCATAGACTCGTATGGAGGCGCGTTCAAAAGGCGCCCATGCCCCCTAATATAGATATAAAATTGGGCGGGTGTGCGTCGTCGATACAGGTAATATTGCATTGGTGCACTTCGGACATCCAGAGCGGGGACGGTTCCGGCAGGCGATGTTCGTGCGGCACCGGCCAAACCAACGCTTCGCCTTCTGATAGCCGGTTCCTGTGCCCAATGCGCAAATGGAGGTAGCGGGTTACGCTGGAAACCATGGCTGACCTGAACATTCTGCATAACGTTGCCAGGCAGTACCGGGCGTCACTCGCGATGCTTGGCCAAGCTATCAACCTGTGTCAAGAACCTCTCTGGACAGACGAGGCGTATCCGAACCGGTTCTGGCACATTGCCTACCACGCGCTGTTCTACACGCATCTTTACCTTCAGCCGTCCGAAGCCGACTTTCGTCCCTGGGTGAAGCACCGGCAGGACTGTCAATATCTAGGCCCACGCCCGTGGGCGCCCAACGAGGCGCCGAAGATCCAGACGCCGTACGCCAAGACGGATGTTATGGAGTATCACGAGATCTGTTCTGCGGAGGTGGAAAGGCGGGTGCCGGCCATCGACCTCGAGGCGCCGTCTGGCTTCCCTTGGCTGCCTTTCAACAAGATGGAACTTCAGTTCTACAACATTCGCCATCTCCAGCATCACACGGGGCAATTGGCAGATCGGCTGCGAACGCAGACGAACGTCGGCCTCGCGTGGGTTCGCCCAGAATGAGCGGGCGCATGTTTTCGAACGCCAGACAAACCAAGGCCGGATCTACCGTCCTTTCTGGGGCACGTAAGCGCCAGACCACATCAGCGCCCGTTGAGAGCGACGCCCCGCGCTCGCGGCGTAACCTGCGATACAATTCCATTCGCACGATCAGTTTAGGAGGGCATCATGCGCGCATCATTTCTATTGACGGTCATCGCCCTGTCGTTGGCCGCGGCGTCCATCCAGACATCGAAGCCGGAGGACGTCGGCCTCTCTTCGGAGAGGCTGCAACGTATCCACCAGACCATCCAGGGCCACATCGATGGGCATGACATCACAGGTGCCGTCACGCTGGTCGCTCGCAAGGGCCGGATTGCCCACTTTGAGGCGCACGGTCTAATGGATCAGGAATCACAGAAAGCGATGGCTAAGGATGGTCTGTTCTGGATCGCCTCGATGTCCAAGCCCATCACCGGCGTCGCCATCCTCATGCTGCTCGAAGAAGGTAAGGTGCGGCTCAACGATCCGGTGTCGAGGTTCCTGCCGGAGTTCAAGGGCATGAAGGTGGCAGTTATACAGGAAAAGCCCGCGTCGCCGGGGGCGCCGCCTGTGTTCTACACGGTTCCCGCCAGCCGTGAGGTCACCATCCAGGACCTGCTGACCCACGTTTCGGGCCTGGCCAGTGGTGGCGCTGCCAGTGGTGCCGAAGTCGCCAAGGTTGCCAGGAAGCCCGGTGAGAAGCTGGCCGACTACATTCCTCGCCTGGCTACCACGCCCCTGGACTTCCAGCCGGGCTCGCAATGGAGCTACAGCCCCGGCGCGGCATTCGACACCCTGGGGCGCATCGTCGAGATCGTTGCCGACCAGACGTTCGACCAGTTCCTGCGCCAGCGCATCTTCGAGCCGTTGGGGATGACCGATACTTTCTTTCATCCGCCCTCAGACCGGTTGCCGCGGGTGGCCACCACTTACCATCGCGCAGACGGTGCCCTGCGATCGGTGGACATGCAGGCCCGGCTGGCAAACACGACGTATTTTTCCGGCGCGGGTGGGCTGATGACGGATGCCGCAGATTATCTCCAGTTCGGCCAGATGCTGCTCGACGGCGGCCAGTTGAACGGAAAGCGCCTGCTGAGCCCCAAAACGGTCGAGTTGATGTCATCGGTCTTCGCGCCAGACTCGCTTCCTGGCAGGCAGCGGGGCCGAGGCTTTGGGCTCAGCGTGCAAGTGGTCAACGATCCCGTGGCCGCGGGCTATCGTGTCTCGGCCGGCAGCTTTGGATGGGACGGCGCCTTTGGAACCCACTTCTGGATTGACCCCAAGGAGAAGGTGGTTGGAGTGCTGATGATCCAGAC
>JADGNS010000660.1 GCA_017883355.1 Candidatus Solibacter sp. | reverse complement strand
AAGGGCTACATCGATCCCGCGCGCCTCGGGATCTCGGGCGGTCTGCTGGCCGCCTGGGCGATCGGGCACACCGGCCGCTTCCATGCCGCCGTAGTCCGCCGCGCGATTGCCGACTGGGTGACGGAGGTGGCGCACGCGTCCGACGGCCTCTACCGCGCCGCCGCGTGGATGGGCGCGATGCCGTGGGACGATGCCGACCAATACGTGAAGCACTCGCCGATCTATTTCGCCGGCAACTTCCAGACACCGACGCTGGTGATCGCCGGCGCTTCCGATCCCGGCGCCGAGGAATTGTACTTTGCGTTGCAGGCGCGGAAGGTGGATTCGGCGCTGCTGCGGCTGGGACCGGAGGGGCGTCCGAGCCGGGTGGTCCTGGAGTGGGAAGCGGTGCTGGGCTGGCTGGGAAAGTGAGGCGGGGTACGGGTGAACAGGGTGCCGGGACTGCCGCGGCTACATCCGGCAAACCGTCAAATCCTTATTCTGATAAGGACAGATCAAGCCTGGCGGCGCTGGCCGCGTGGTCAGAATCCAGGTCACCGGATAGAGTTGGCGCAACCGTTGGAAATCCGCCGGTGCAAAGTGATCGAGCCCGCGCTCCGCGCCCGACTCGTTCTGCCATTCCGTGGCCAGTTGGGGGAACAAAGAGACCGCGCCAGAATCTTTCACGCGGTCGGCCAGCACGCTGCGCTCCGCCACCGCGCGGAAGCCATGCGCATCTTCTCCCGGCGCCACCATGTAATTCGGATCGGTGGCGAAGACCGCGTCTTTGGGCGTGTGCTGCCGGATCCACAGGAAGGCGGACATCCAGGTGTTGCCATTGTTAGATCCCGGCCACTCCACGTGCTGGCTTGCCGGGAAGGTACTCTCCTGCACCAGCACCATGACCAGCGCCAGGGGAACAAACAGGGCCATCCACCGCCATACGCTGGTCTTGATGGCGTATTCTCCAATCAGTCCGCCCAGCAGAATGAAGAAGACGACATACAGCAAATGAAAACTCCGCATCGGTTGCAGGCGGGTGTAGGCTTCCAGCCGTTGTGGGATGGTCAGGATCACGGCCGCGGTGGTGAACACGAGGCCGAAGGGAATCAGGCTGCCGGCCAGTTCCCGAAACGCGGGCAGGGTGCGGCGGGGACTGGCCGCGGCGAACCACCACAGCAGGGCCAGCGGCGCGAAGACGCCGACCCACTCGTACCAGGCCCAGGTGTTCACGAAGAAAAACGTGCGCGACAACAGGCATTCGCGCGCCGCTCCGTGCACCGGTGCGAAGTCAAACAGGAACGGCAGACCGACGATCGCCCCGAGTACCGGCTGGGCAACGGGATGCCATGCCCGGCGCCGCCGCACTAACTCCATGCCGCCGATGAACAACAAGCCGTAGACCGCCATCTGCGGATGCACGGCCGCGGTCAATACGAGCCAGGCCGCGGCCCGCCGCGGCTGGTTCGACAAATAGCAGGCGATGGCAAAAAGCGTGGCGGGAGTGGATAGGGAGCGCGCCGTCAGGTACGGGTCCATGATGGCCAGCGCCGTGCCGGTGACCGGCACACTGAGGGTTGCCGCCAGAAGGGCCACACCGCTCCAGCGTGCGCAGGGGCTTTCAAAGCAAGCGCCCAAAAGGCGCCACGCCGCCGCCAGCAGTAGAAAAATGCCGGCGACATGCCAGACGAAAATCACCAGGTCGATGGGCAGATGGGTCAGCCGGGCGGAACCGCCTACCAGGTCCGAAAAAATCGAGAGGTGAGCGTGCGACAGGAAGAACTGAGCGCCGAATGGGTACAGTTTGGAATCGGCCACGCGCTTGATGGCGGGCACATAGATGGCGCTGTCATCCACGCCCAGATGGTAGCCGTGCACCATCACCGCCAGGGCCGTGATGGCGCCCAGTCCCGGCAACGGCGATTTGGCTAAGCGTGCGGCGCACGCTTCAAAAAATGACATCGAAATCGGCCGTGAAGCGGCGTCCTCTCTGGCCGAAAAAGAGACCAAACGCCGGATCGGCGACGTTATTATGGAAAGCCTCGGGGTTGAAGTGGTTGGTCAGATTGTAGGCGCTCACCGACAACCGTACCGCATATTTGGGATTCACTTTGATGTCCTTGGAAAAACGCGAATCTACCGAAAGGAAGCTGGGGAACCTCTGCGCATTGGGCGCGCCTACGTAGTTCTGCAGGGCATCCGTCGCCGCGTAGGGAAAGCCGCTGCGGAATTCGATCAGCGGAGCGATCCGGAAGCCCGCCGGAAGCTGCACGACTCCCCACGCCAAAAACCGGTTCGGCACGTTGACCGGCAGATTGCCGAACTGATTCGGGCGGATGATCGGCACCGGAAAACTGCCCAGGTAGTTGGCGAAATCGTTCAAATCGCCGCGCGCCTGCGAACGCACATAGGAGAAGAATAATTGACGCTTGTCGTTCATGCGCAGGCGGGCCGTAACTTCGAACTGGCGATATCGCGATTGCCCGCCCCCCGTCAGCAGGTTCGAACCCACGCCGCCAGAGGCCGCGCCCGGCGGCACCGGATTCAGAATCACCAATCCGGCCGATCGCTTCTGCGTGTAGCCGATCCGCAACAGGAGACGTTCGGAGAGCGGCTGCTCGATCTGCACGTTCCCGGTGTCGCTGCGCGGCGAAAAATTCCCCATGCCGGGCTCCTGGAACACGAACGCGGATTTCGACGTGACCGTGCCCAGTCCGTTCACATAGAGCAGCGGTCCCGCGGTAATCTGCCCGCCGGGTCCAAACATGGTGACGGACTCATTCGGGTAGTTGGAAAACGAGTAGACGCTCAGCGGCACGCGGTCGTAGAACCATCCGAAACCGGCGCGCACCACAGTGCCCAGGGTGGCGAACGGCGTCCAGGCAATGCCCGCCCGCGGCGCTACCCGCAAGCTCTCCGACAGCTCCTGCGACTCGGTTCGCAGACCCAGGTCCACGGCCAGGCGCGGAGTGATCATCCAGTGATCCTGCCCGAAAAACGCATACTCCAGGTCCCAATTCCGGAACGGCAGGCCGGGCGTGAAAGTAACACGCTCCAGCAACTGGTTCGACGCGTCCACAATGTTGAAGGGCCGTTCCGTCACTTGGCCGTTGTCGCTGCTTTCCGCCAGGTACGCGCCGGTTTTGAAGTTGTGTGTCCCCATCCAGTGGAGCGCGGCGAAGGCATAGACCGGGGTCCAACTCAGGCGGGAAGCGTCGCGGCGCTGCGCGGCGAAATAATTTCCGGAATTGCCGCCGGGAGAGATCGTCAGGTCCTGGGTGCCTTGCCCCCAGACGCGCGCGTCGAAGTGCGTCACCGATAGCGTGTTTTCCAGGAGGCCGGTCCCCAGCGTCAGTTTGTCCGACAGGGTGGCGGTGATATTGTCCGTAGCGGCGTCCGGCGATGCCGCCTGCGGATTGAAGTAGTTCATATTCACGTACGCCATGCGTTGCGGCGCCACGTGAACGGTCGCGGTGACCAGTTGTTTCTGGGACGCGACCCAGTCGACTTGCGCGAAAGAGTTAAACCCTTCCTGCTTTTTCTGGTTGAACGGGAAGGGAAGTTCGTAGACTTGGGTTTTGCGGACCGCGTATTCCAACCCTTCGGAAAAGTAAAGCTTTCCCGCAACGATCGGCCCTTCCACGTTGAGCCGCGGCGTGGCGTCGCGCAACCCGCGCAGGTGATAGCTGCGAATGATGAAATCGGGAAACGGATCGCTCAACTCCCATTTCCATTGGTCGCCGCCGCGCCGCGTCGCCACCGAAACCAGGCCTGCTGTGAACCTTCCGTACTCGGCCAGGAACGCCGTCTGATAAACGTTCATCGTCTCGACGCTGTCGATGGGCACCGTCAAGCCGAATTGTCCGGTGGCCGGGTCCGTGACATCGGCCGAGTTGACCATGAGCGCGCTTCGGTGTTCCCCGGCTGCCGACATCACCAGCCCGCCCCCGGGCACGCGCACCACACCCGGCAGTAATGGCAGGGCATCCGTCACCGTCGGCGGGCGTCCAGGAAGCTCTTTGGCGGTCTGTGCCGAGATCTCGTTGGGAGCGGACGCGCCCTGCTCCAAC
>JADGNS010000659.1 GCA_017883355.1 Candidatus Solibacter sp. | reverse complement strand
TTGGCGGCATCGATCAGCAGCGTCTGCGGGGGGACTTTGACGGCGCGGCCGTCGATGGTCAGATTGATCAGCTCAGGCATGCAACCCCCTGGTGGGGCAACCTGCAGGCTGCCAGCCTGCCCCACATCGGTTGCCGTACTCTTCTTGTGGGGCAGCTTGGTAAGCTGCGGCGGGTTGGCAACCCGCCACCCGCGCGTTGGCGGGCGACCGGCGCCGGTAAACGGGGCACCCTCTGGGTCGCGCGCAGATTAACAATCTGCCCCACAAAGCGCGCACTCTTACAGCGATCTCACTGCTAATGCGGAATATCGCCGCGGGGCTTCTTTTGCACGATCTCCTGCCACGTGTCGCGAACCTGTGCGGGAAGCGAGGGGCCCATCCAATTCTGCACGCTGTCGGGCAAGGCGATCGTGGTCTTGGCGGGAACCACTTTGCCGGCGACCGTGGCGGCCGGCGGCGCCACTTCCTCCAACTTCTTCCCGTCTTTGATCGCGGCGTCAACGGCCTTGTGCAACTCGGTCATGAACCTCACCTGGCCGTCGAGGATCTCCGGACCGCCCGACGCACCGTGGCCGGGAAGGATGTAGCGCGCACCCAGTCCCTGCGCCGCGCGCACCACTTTCGGCCAGTTGCCCACATTGCCGTCGGCGGTGAAGTTGTGGGGGCCGTTGACCGCCGCATCGCCGGTGCAGAGCACCTGTTCCTTGGGCAGGTATACGAAGCCGTCGCCGCGCGTATGGGCCCAGCCGAAGAAATAGAAACGCACTTCGCGGGAGCCGTCCTTGAGGATGAAGGGGCTCTTATCGAAGGTCTGCTGGGGCGGTTCCGGGGCATCGAGATGCAGTTCGGCCACGTCCGGGCGTTCCTTGGCGGCGGTCTTCCAGCGCGCCGGCTCGTAGCGCTTCATCTCGTCGGCGACGCCCACATAGGCGAGCGTGGTGGCGCCGGCCTTGGTCCAGATCGGGTTGCCGTAGGCGTGGTCGCCGTGGTGATGGGTATCGAAGACGTACTTGACGGGCTTGGAAGAGATGCGGCGCGCGGTTTCCAGAGTCAGTTTGGCGCCGCTGGGGAAATTGGCGTCCACCACGATCAGGTAGTCCTTCATCTCGATGATGATGTTGTTGGAGTGGCCGAGGTTCGCCAGATCGCCCTCGCAAAACCAGACGCCGGGGACGATGAGTTTGACCTGACCGGGTTCGGCGTCGGTGCGGGTCGCCAGAAATGCCATGGCGGCGAGCAGGGCAAAGCCGGATAACATGAGCCAGCGCAGTTGTTTCACGTGTAACTCCGTACAGCTTCAGCGAAGTATACACCCAATCGCGTTGGAAGTTATAGATTATCGTCCGCCGAATGTCGAGCCTGTCCGGACTAGCGCTATTTGATCAGACCGTTGTGGCGCGCGTTCTTCAAGGCCTCGATGGCCGCGCCGCGCGCGCCGGCAGTGTCGCCGTTGGGCATGATGTAGATCGGAATATCCGCCTGCTCTTCGCGCTGCGGGGGCATGCCGGCGCGGATTTCATCCACGAACCACCGCTGGAACTCTTCGCCCGTCTCGATGGCGCCGCCGCCCACAATCAACCCATCGGGGTCGAACGTATTCACCATTTCATCGAAGAAGAGTCCCAAGGCATGTGCCTGCACGCGGAAGATGTCCACGCACATCGGGTCGCCCTTCTCCGCCAGACCGCGCACCAGCTTGGCCGCCTTGTGGAGGTCGGCGAGCCTGCCCAGATCGTGCCCCGGATAGCGCGCCAGAAAATACGGCAGGAACGATTTCTCGATGGCCGTCAGCGAGCACACCGATTCCAGGCACCCGGTGCGGCCGCAGTTGCATTCCGGATTGAGGCCCTGGATGGCCGTGATGCTCTGGTAAGGAATCAGCACGTGGCCGAGTTCGCCGCCGAACCCCTTGCGGCCGATCACCACGTTGCCCTCCACGATCACGCCGCCGCCCAACCCGGTGCCGATGATGGCCGAAAGCGAGGTTTCCCGGCTCTCGCCGCCGAAGAGGGTGAAGTGCCCCCAGAGGGCTCCGGCATTGCCGTCATTAAGGTACGTCACGGGCCTGCCGAGGCGCTTCTCCAGGTTCTCGCGGATATCGTATCCCGCCCAGTTGGCGTGCACAAAGTTGGTGGATCCGCGCGCGCTGAGCACGCCGCTGCCGCTGGCCGGACCCGGCGTGTCCAGACCGACGGCCACGATGTCGGAAAGCGCAATGCCCGCCTTGCCGGCCGCGATCCCCAGGCCGTCTTCGATCTGTTGGAGACAGATATCCGGCCCCTGCTTGGAGAGGGCGGGATATTCGCACAGACCCTCGATGAGGAACTTCTCTTCCCCGTTGATTAACGTGTAGTTGACGGCCGTCCCGCCGAGATCCACTCCAGCCACGATTTGCACGCGTTGTTCTCCGTCTTCGTTCTGACTGCCCGAATTCAAGAGTAGCAGGATCGCGCGGCGCCGCGGCCCATTTCCCGCCAGCTACACTGAGAGGACACATGGAGAACGACACCATCGGCATCGTGGTACACGCCACCGGCGGTACCGGAGTCTTGCACCAGTTGACGGGAGTGATTGCGCGCCACCAGGGCGATATCACGTCGGTGGAAATTCTGGACAACCGGCCGGTCCAGGCCCGCACGTATTTTGAAGTCGTGCTGCCCGGCGGTCCCGAAGACCTGCTGGACGATCTGCGCGCCCTCTCGATTGTGCGCGCCGTGGAGATCGTCAAGACGCTGCAGGCGATTTACGGCAAGCGCATCATCATTATGGGCGGCGGCGCCCAAGTCGGGCAGGTGGCCATTGGCGCCGTGAGCGAGGCGGACCGCCACAACATTCGCGGCGAACACATCTCGGTGGACACCATCCCCCTGGTGGGCGAGCGGAAACTGGCCGACGCGGTGCGCGCCGTGGCGCGCCTGCCGCGCGCCAAAGCCCTCGTGCTGGCCGGGTCGCTGATGGGCGGAGACATCGAAACCGCCGTGCGCGAGGTGCGCCAGCAGGGGTTGGTGGTCATCAGCCTGAATATGGCGGGCAGTGTGCCGGACGCGGCCGATCTGGTGGTGACCGACCCCGTGCAGGCCGGCGTCATGGCGGTGATGCTGGTGGCCGATACCGCCAAGTTCACCCTGGAGCGTTTGAAGCGCCGCGTCTTCTAGTGTCGCCGCCCCGCATTCGGCGCTATGGTAAATCCATGGCTACTCAGCCGTTTCGGGACGCGGAACGCAAACAACTCAGCATGCTCGCCGCGGTCGAGAAGAAAACGCTGATCTGGTTGGCACAGCGTATGCCGGGGTGGGTCAACTCCGACCACCTCACGCTTCTCGGCTTCGTCGCCATGTTCGTCGCGGGTCTCTGCTATTGGGCGGCCAGTTGGGACCGCCGCGCGCTCATCGGGGTGATCCTGGCGCTCGCCGTCAACTGGTTCGGCGACAGCCTGGATGGTACCCTGGCCCGCGTCCGTAACCGCCTTCGCCCGCGGTACGGATTTTATGTCGATCACATTACCGACGCCATCGGGACGTTCTTCCTGATCGGCGGCCTCGGGCTCAGCGGTTATATGAGCCTGAACATCGCTCTCGGCCTGCTCATCGCCTACTTCATGCTTTCCATCGAAGTCTATTTGACCACTTACACCATTGGCACCTTCCATCTCTCCTTCTGGAGCTTCGGCCCTACCGAACTGCGCGTGCTGTTATGTATCGGGAACATCGCGCTGTTCTACCGGCCCCAGGTCGGGCTCCTGGGACACAGGTTCCTGCTGTTCGACATCGGCGGCGTCATCGGCATCGCCGGCATGGCGCTGATGCTGGTGTGGTCGGCGGCGCGCCATACCCGCCAACTCTACGAGGCCGAGCGCCTGAAGTGACGCCGCTCGCCGTCCGCTGGCTCAAATTCAACCTGGTCGGCGCCTTGGGGATCGTGGTGCAGATGGGAGCCTTCGCGCTGCTTTTCAGCGCCCTCCACCTGCACTATATGGTAGCCACCGCGCTCGCCGTGGAAACCGCCGTGCTGCACAACTTCGTCTGGCACGAGCTCTACACCTGGAAGCAT
>JADGNS010000658.1 GCA_017883355.1 Candidatus Solibacter sp. | reverse complement strand
CAACCGCAGCAACACACGGGCTGAGCGAGCGACTCTGCTTCCAATGCGGCGCTCGCTCGCCGCTTGTCCCAGGCTTTCCGCATCGCTTCGCTGCGGGGTGTTGCCGGACGCTTTTCGGGGTTGTCTTTGGAGGTGGTCATCCCCTCCATTAAAAAATCCAGAAATATCGCGGCACAAGATACCCTACGTGCGGTTCGAAGTCGGCTGCTCCTTTCGCCGGGTGGTGCATCCCCCGCTGTTTTAGTGCTCCTTTGGAACAAAGGGTGCGTCGGAAACGCCGCCGGACGGACGTCCAAACACTTTACCAAGTGTTTTCAATAGCTTTGCGGGAACTTGGTAACGCCTTGGTAACAAGGAGCGGTTGCAAGGCCCGGCAGACGACTCGCAAGTCCTCAGCCCGGGCAGTGGACTATCCCCCATCCTGCAAACCGGCGGACCGAGGTCCCTGCAAGGAACTGTGCGCTTCCGGTTTTGATTCCGACAGGATCGGGGCTGTGGCGCAAGCGAAAGCACTTTGGAGCAGGGTGCAATGGTGATAAAATTCTGTAACCACAGGTGTTAGGGACCCGAGCAACTCGTCAGGGGTACTGCCTGTAAGCGTACCAGCGGATCCTGGAGTGAATCTCAGACGCTCAGTCTCGGCCGTGCTTCTACTGTTGGCGCTCCTGTTAGCGGTGGGGCCTGTTCGGCGTAGAGCATACCCCATCGCGCCGGCGGTTTCTCTGGTTGGCACTCCGGAGTCTCCCGAGTTGCTAACGCTGCGGCACGAAGGGAATAATCTGTTCGCGGCTGGGAAGTATCTGGCGGCAATTCAGGTGTACGAGAGGGGTTACCGCGAGGCCCAACGCCGTAAAGACGCGCGGTCCGCCCTCCGGTTTCTGAATAACCTGGGCAGCACGAATTTTCAGCTCCTTCGCTATCGTGACGCGGTTAAGGCCTATCTCCCGGCCAGAGCACTGGCATCGTCGCAAGGAAACCAGGAGACGTTAGTCGCGATTTGTTTTAACCTCTCGTCCTTGTATTACCAACTGGGGGAAATCGATGCGGCGACCGAATCCGCGAAACGAGGTCTGGAAGTGCCGGTGGGCGCCAGCGCGAAGTTTCGATCCAAGCTCCTGATTCAGTCGGCTCTGATCGAGATGAGTCAAAAGCACTGGGATCGCGCAACCGCATGGACCCGGGAAGCAATCGAGGTTTCCCGTGCCCAACTCGACGTTGCAGCCGAAGCTCAGGCCTGGAACGAACTCGGCAACGCGCTGATGGAATGGAAGCGCCTGCCGGCCTCCGAGGAGGCACTGCTGGAATCGTTCCGGCTGCGGAAGTTGACCCACGACGAGCGGCTGCATTTTTCTTATGAATCGCTCGCGGAGTTGCGTTTGCTCCAGCACGATCCGGCTTCGGCCCTGGCATTTCTGAATCGCGCCATCGAGTCTGCATCGACTCTGGGGCCGGCAGCAGTTTGGCGCCCTCTCTATGGTCGCGGGAGGGCCAACCTGGCCCTATCCCGGCTACCAGACGCTTATTCGGACTTTGCAGCTTCGATTCGCAACCTGAAGGACTGGCGCGCGGATATCCTTCCGGCCGACGCGTTTCGAGTCGGCACCGAAGTGGAAATGCACGAGATCTACTCCGCCTTTATTGAGGTGGCGGGTCGACTCTACCGGCAAACCGGACAGATGCGGTATGCGGAGGATTCCTTTGCGGCGGCGGAAGACGGGCGAACGGCCAGTTTGCGGATGCTTTGGGCCACGTCAGACCTGCCCAAACAGCTTTCCCAGGAATACTGGCTCACCCTTTCCGATCTGCAGAAGGCAGAAGCAGCGCGGCTCAGCGCCGGAACGGAAGACGGCGCGGTGCGGCGCCTTCGACTGAAGTTGGCGGAGATGGAGGCGGCCGCCGGACTTGAGTTGCCTGCCGCTCTGGCGGGCAGCGATCCTGGCGGCAGGAAGTTGCTGCAAATCACCCGTGAGTCTCTCGGACCGGACGAGGTGTATCTGGCGTTTCACACCGGCACGGCGGAATCCTGGCTCTGGTTAATCACGCGGAGGGATTTCGAGTTTCTGGCGTTGCCTTCCGGGGACGCTCTGAAAAAGGACATCGACGACTTCGTCCGGAGCCTGCGTAAGAGTTCGCCGCAGGCCCGGGTTCTGGGACAGCAACTGTATCGGCGGCTGTTCTGGCAGATTGCCGCCAAACTGCTGAACCGGCCGACCTGGGTGATCGATGCAGACGGCCCTCTGTTCGAGTTGCCGTTCGGGGCTCTGGTAGAAGGAGCCTCGCTCGAGCCCGGCGACGCTCATTATGTAATTGAGCGGCACGCGATTCGGATTGTGCCTGGCCTCTCGGCGCTCCTTCGGTCGCCCGCGCCGGACCGGAATGAGATGTTTGTTGGCATTGGCGATCCCGTCTACAACCGGGCCGATCCGCGATTGGTACGCTCGAAGCCGTCAGCCGGATCGTCCCCTGCCGAAGCGCCGGGATCCGATCCCGCGTCCGGCATCGTGGAATTGCCGAGGCTGTTGGGGAGCGGTCGTGAAGTGGACAACTGCGCGAAGATCTGGCAGGCGAATGGGGTCCGGCCGGTGGTGCTGAAAGGCACGGCGGCAAACAAGCGGGAACTCGCGCAAGCGCTCCGCAACCGCCCGTCAGTTGTTCACGTGGCGGCCCATTTTCTTTTCCCCCCACAGGAAGCGGGCGGGGGCATGGTCGCCCTCAGCCTCTTACAGGCCGGGAGCCAGGTCGAATTGTTGAGCGACACCGAGACGGCCGGTATGCGGGCGAACCTTGGGTTGGTCGTGCTCAACGGGTGCAGTTCCGGACAAGCCGAAGTTCTTCCGGGCGCCGGCTTGATGGGCATGTCCCGGGCCTGGTTGGCGGCCGGCGCTCGCGCCGTCATCTTGACGCGTTGGCCCACATCCGATCAGGATGCAGGCGGGGTTTTCCTGTCGCTCTATCGCCTCTATTTCCACCGCGCCCATGGCCCAGTGTCGTTTGGAGTATTGTTGCGAAGGGCGCAGTTGGAAGAACTTCATGCCGGCGGCGCCCGCGCAGACCCTGCCCGCTGGGCGTCTTATTTCTGCGTGGAAACGAACTGAGCGAGTTTCGCGTGACGGTTGTGCTGAGGGCGGATGCCGCAAGAGCCGGAAATCGACTGGAGGAACGTGGTGGACCTTATCCAGCGGGGAGACCCGGCTGGGGAAGAAACCCTGTATCGAACTCTCCTGAGGGGGGCGCGTAAGTTCCTGCAGCGGCGCTTGGGAACCCAGGATGTGGACGATCGGGTGCACGACGTCTTCCTGATCGTTGCGGGAGCGATACACCGAGGTGACATTCAGCATCCGGAACATCTCATGGCCTTTGTCCGTACGGTGCTGTACCGCCAGTTGAACCTCGCGATCGGCGAAGTCATCCGGCGCCGGGACTCTTCCAGCGACCTGAGTGAGACCGCTCACCTGACGGCGGCTGAACTTACCCCGGAACAGCGGGCAATCGCCCGCCAGAAGGTGACGCTCATGGAGGAAATGCTGCGGGAAATGAGCGACCGCGATTTCGAGGTCTTATCCCGCTTTTATCTGCGCGAACAGCCCCCGGAACAGATCTGCACAGAAATGGGGTTGACCCAAATCCAATTTCAACTCCTCAAATCAAGAGCAAAAGCCCGGCTGGCGGACCGGATGCGTAAGAAGCTCGCGCGAAACGCTTAGTCAAGAATAATAATGACGGGTTCGTGAGGCGCAGACCCCGCAGTGGCGGCAAAGATGGCAAGCATCACTTCGATAATCGTAGACATGTGGATTCCTTTCCGAACATCGGCTATTCGCACGGGTGTTTTGCGTTCTCGTACGAAAGGACACAATACTGCGAAATTCGACTCCGGAACTATCTTCAAATTGGGTAGTCCCGTATTATCAACAATTTAGGTATAAAATACGTAACTGACGATAGCGCAAATTGTTAACTTCCGGTGATAAGAATCCCGCGCCGTGCGCACTGCTCATAAAGAGGATTTATCCATGCGCTCCGAAACGGTTCTACTGGTGGAAGACGACA